>CADBRH010000026.1 GCA_902797035.1 uncultured Bacteroidia bacterium
AGAACTACAAGGGCAATAATATCACCAACCCTTGGCTTAACCAGCAGGGCGGCACTCCTACCAGCGCAGAGATTGTCTGGGAGGATATCGAGGGACTTATCGAGACTCAGAAGGAAGGCGAGGCCAATACCTACGACCTGCCAGCTGGTTGCATCTCCGCAGATGGCAAGTGGCTGTATTTCCACGTGCCTACAGTCCGTGAGGGTAAGTATATCTACAAGGACGCCACAGGTAACACCAGGAACGAGCCCCGCCAGGGCAACGCCGTGATCGCTGTCAAAGACGCTTCTGGAACAACGATGTGGAGCTACCATATCTGGGTGACCGACTATGTGCCGAAGAACTATCCGGGGTACGGTGATGTCGCCGGGCAAGACTATGCGGATGTGGAAATACCGTGGTATTCTCGATTCTCATCTTATCCGTGGTCTGACGGCACAGGGATTTCTTATGTGGATACTAAATTAAAATATCGACACATGAACCGTTTGTTAGGCCAAACGATTTATGGGACCGCTGTCAAGAGACACTATCCCAAAGACTCCGTCTATGTCAAACTGCGGCAGAACGATGGCATTAGCGATCTTACGACAGTCATGAAAGTAATGCAGAATGAAGGCGATGAGTTAGATCGGCTTAATCGCAGCAATCCTTTCTTCCAGCTAGGACGAAAGGATGCCTTCTGGCCAGGAACAGGTATTTTCGGATATGATTATGACCCCACTTGGTATGGTAAAATACCTGCTTTGACAACAATAGTAGGAAGTACTCAACCCCTTCAGTATATGATTCAGAACCCTGGGAAATATATAGCAGATGCATTTAATTTATTTGAGGGGCCTCGTGCGTCAAACTATTGGGGCGCCAACATTAAAAGGTTTTACAAAGGTGGCTATATGGCAAAATATGGCAGTGGTTATCCGAAGCACGACAATGTATATATAGCTTATGAATTTTTGGTTCTGCCGAATAAAACAATATATGATCCATGTCCAGCAGGTTATGTCATGCCACCCAAAGAGGCGATTTTTAATATGATAGATTCTCCTGACTATCATTGGGATGAAGGAGTTGATGTGATTTTAGTAGGTTGGCGTGACGGCGATAACCCAATACCATTCCCCGCTCAGATAAAAAGCACAAATGATGAAGGAGTCACTATCTATAACAAACAGGATAAGAGCTCATATTCTTTTTTACCATATTCGTTCGCTCGGAGAGGTGATAATATCGGCCTAGGTGGATATATGACAATAGATTATTATTTTTATATTTTAGACTCCGTACCGAGATCTTCTGAAATTAATAATATTTACTACGAAGCTGCAGGGTTTTTAAGAAGAACTGACTCGAGTCTGTTTCATACCGCACTCCAAGGAGACTCTGCCGGAGCTGTTCTTCCCTATGACGACTCTGTCAGTCCTTCAGAATCCCAATTCGAATTCACTTTTGTACCAGATGTGTCACCATCAGGAACCCAATCTGTATCGACCCTCGGTCGTTACACGGTAATGGCGGCACTCCCTGAGTTACACTAATCTTTGAATGAGACCGCTAATGATGATACTGGCGACAGCCCTTCTGGCCTTCGGATGCTCGGAGGTCGAGGGGCTCCCGCCTTTTGATAAGGAATCAACACGAGTCTCAGCCGGGAGAGACGACCCGTCAGCGGGGAGACTCGGCGGGGAGATCAGAGCCCCGAAAGGCGCCTCAACAATCAGATTGCAGGCGACCTGTGTGACAAGTAGCCCCGACTCACGGGCGGTTATCGAGCCTGACTCAGACGGGGCCGATGTGCTATGGGAGGCCGGGGACGTCATCAGGGTACAATTCTTAAAGGACGGGATATGCTACTTTGGCGATCTCGTCACCGAGGAGGGAGGAACATCCACGGCCGAGTTCACCACCGATGACGATATACTCGGCGGGTCGGACTACATTTTCTTCGCTCCCTGCTACAAGAAATTCTGGGAAACGAACCCCCTGACTGGGAAACGCAACTTCGGGCTTGAGTTGCCGGCAGCCCAGATAGCCGTGGGCGACGGGGTGATGGCTGGCAGCAATTTAGCGTTCGCCCGCTCAGACTCGTTTGAGGACGGTATGAGCCTCACGTTCACCAACCTCCCCGCCCTGCTGCGGTTCAGCCTCGCCGGGGACATCGCCTCAGAGGTAAAGGAGGTGACCCTGCGAACCACCTCGTGGATCGCAGGGGACGTTATCATCTATGACGCGGGGGGATATCCGGACTTTCACCCTGGCAGTGGAGGTGTGATGCGCACATCCATTACCCTTTCCGGGGACTTCGAGGCGGGTAAGGAGTACCATATCGCCCTATGGCCAAGGGAGCTAAACGGCTTCGAGATGGAGTTCTCCGACGGGAACGGGAATTACTCTGTCCTCCGCTCTACAAAAAGGATTACTCTGGGGAAATCTGTCGTCACCGACATCGGGGAGATCAACCTCGGGAGTGTTTTCCGTGGTCTCGGCGATATATCCACCGACCCCATCAAGTATGTGAGTGCCACAGAGGGCACGAAGCCGGTGAGTATAGCGGTGGTGCCGGACGGCTTCACACTGGCGGAACTGCCCATGTATGAGAGCCTCGCCAAGTCAGCCCTTGACCTGCTGTTCGACACCGAGCCATACAAGACTTACAAGAACCGGTTCAACGCCTGGATACTGAAGGTGGCGTCCAGGGAGTCCGGCGCCAGCGTCACCGACGGTAACGGCAATGTGACAACAGCCGTGGACAACCACTTCGGCACCCGATGGGGAGCCGATTCTTATGGAGACATGGTCGCTGACCAAGAAATAGTCTACGACTTCGTGGCTGGGAACTGTCCTGACATCACAAGCGGGGTTCATCCAATTGACGAGGTCCCTGTTGTCGTCATTGTCAATGACCACCGTTACGGCGGAAGAGCGTTTATAAGTTGGGGAGGACGTTCATATTGCATTTGCCCATGGGCTTTCTATTCAGGAGGTTCCATCTTATGGAGATTCCCGTCGATTGTCCCTTTGAGCGACTCGGATCTGAACGGGGGCTACAGGGAGCTGACTGAGGACGAGCTATCCATCATCAAATGGAGTGTCGGCGATTGGAGAAACATCGTGGTTCATGAGTTCGGGCACTCCTTCGCCCGTCTTCACGACGAGTACTGGGGCAGCCAGCCGACAACCGCCAATGCGTACAATATCACCTACTGGCAGTCTTGGCCTGTTCCTTTCGGCCTGAACATATCCGGCTCATATTCAACGACTCCATGGGACGAGTTCCTGAACAGGAAGAGCGAGCTTGAGACGCTTGACCCGCGATATTCCAGGATAGGGAAATATCAAGGAGCGGGCGACCTATTCGGGGCTTGGCGGAGCGAGATGGTGAGCTGCATGATAGACAACCGCCTGTACTACAACGCCTGGAGCAGGTATCTGATAGCCAAAAGGATAATGACCCTGTCGGGCGATCTCTCCCAGTTCAACTTCAACTACTGGCTGGAGCGTGATGTGACAATCGACCCTTTGAGGGACACCCCTGAAACACGCGCTGACCTCGACCGCAGTGTAAGATATTACTACATTTACCCTCACGACCAGGAGGAATACCTCCCTCCAGACGCCCCGGTCGGC
Source organism: uncultured Bacteroidia bacterium (assembly GCA_902797035.1). Classification (GTDB taxonomy): domain Bacteria; phylum Bacteroidota; class Bacteroidia; order Bacteroidales; family UBA932; genus Cryptobacteroides. Next base: position 3,628 of record CADBRH010000026.1, read on the forward strand.
TTCATCGAGGATGACTACATCTACGTTCGGACGGACTAACCCGATAGCGAATAATTATTTTCTGCTTTATCTATTCAGAATTTGTAGATAAAGCTAAATATAATTATATTCGCAAAAACATCGGATTCATGATTGGAAGAGAGTATGAGCGTGGTTTGTTGCTCAAAAAAGCGGAATCTGACCTATCTGAGTTTGTGGTCATTTATGGTCGCCGTCGAGTAGGTAAGACTTTCTTTGTCAGGGAGTCTTTCAATTACATTTTCACCTTCCAGCATTCCGGATTGGCCAAGACCGGGATGAAGGGGCAACTTGCCGCGTTCCGGACATCGCTGATAGACGCCGGATTTAGTGACTGCCCTGAACTCGGCAACTGGCTGGACGCTTTCAACGCTTTGAAAGTCGTGATAAACAGGTCACGGAAAAAGAAGAAAGTTATTTTCCTCGACGAGATCCCTTGGATGGACACGCCAAAATCGGACTTTGTGTCCCAACTCGAGTTTTTCTGGAATAGATGGGCCTCATCCCGAAAAGATATTCTCTTGATTATTTGTGGCAGCGCCACTTCGTGGATCATCAAAAAAGTATTCAAGAACAAGGGTGGCCTGCATAACAGGGTGACTGAAAGGATCCCGATAAAACCATTCACTCTCCGGGAATGTGAGCTCTACTGCTCAAGCCAGGGACTCAGGCTCGGCAGGGAGCAGATATGTTCACTCTTTATGACTATCGGCGGGGTGGCATATTATTGGAGTCTGCTCAGGAAGGGGATGAGCGCGGCGCAGAATATCGACCAACTGTTTTTCACGGCAGACGCGAAACTTTCCGGAGAATATGACGAGTTGTATGGTTCCTTGTTCAAGAATCCGGAGCCGTACAAGAGGATTATCCAGGCGTTGGCGACAAGGGCGTCCGGCCTGACCCGCAAGGAACTGATAGAGGTTTTCAAGATGGAGAATAACGGGGCTCTCAGCGCGATTCTGGAAGAGCTGGAGCAATGCGGATTCATACGTGTCTACAACGCTTTCGACAAGAAGAAACGCGGGGCGATCTATCAGCTGACCGATTGTTACACATTGTTCTATTATAAGTTCTTGAGAGGAAACAGGACTCAGGACGAATCCTGGTGGTCTCATAATATCTCGTCTCAGGCGGTCAGGACTTGGAGCGGGCTCGCGTTCGAGCGTGTTTGCTTTGCCCACACCACCCAAATCAAGCTAAAGCTAGGAATATCAGGCATTTCCACAAGTGTCTGCGCTTGGAGAAGTGAAGGGTATAAATCAGAGAAAGATAAGGACGGGGCACAAATTGATCTTATCATCGAACGGGCTGACAACGTCATCAACGCCTGCGAGATCAAATGGTGTAAGGGGGAATATGAGATAACAAAGTCGTACAACACCATCCTTGAGAATAAACTTAACTCTTTCATCGAAGAGAACAAGGTCAAGCGTTCTGTACACCTGACGATGATAACCACGAATGGCGTCAAGGAGAACATCTATCAGGATACATTCCAGAGTCAGGTGACGCTGGATGACCTCTTCGCATAATCTGCTTTATCCGCCCGATTTTAATAGATAAAGCAAATTATACGGGAGGTGGTTGAGCGAGCTAGAAAAGGTTGTTTTCTTGCCTGTGACGGTTCGCGGAGCGCTCATCATCGAAAAGAGGGTGAACCGTTTCCAAATATAAACCGGTGGCAGGCAAAAAATCGCTAAAAATTTTGCGTATTGACGGATTGTTTCTATATTTGCAGTCCAATCGGGGTATTAGCTCAGTTGGTAGAGCGTTTGAATGGCATTCAAAAGGTCAGGAGTTCGATTCTCCTATGCTCCACAAAAATCCCT
>CADBRH010000027.1 GCA_902797035.1 uncultured Bacteroidia bacterium
CCTCTGATTAACAGTCAGATGCTCTAACCAACTGAGCTAAGGAGGAAGATTGTTCCCTTTCGGGATTGCAAAGGTACAACAAAAAGACATTTCTCCAAATTTTTTGTACGTTTTTTTGTTTATCTTTGTATGAACAATCGACACCTGAGAGATGGATATCGACCTTTTCGCGGACATAGTCAATGATCTGGTCATGGACAATGACGAGGTCACGTTACCTGGTCTGGGGACTTTCGTCTCAGAGTTGATGCCTTCCACCTTCTCGGATAAAGGCTACACGATCAACCCTCCCTACAGGCGGCTGTCTTTCCGCCAGCGCTGGAACGACGAGGACAGCCTGTTGGCTGACTTCTATTCCAGGACAAACGGGATAGGGAAAGAACAGGCGGAGAAAATAGTCGGCGAGTTTCTCTCGGGCCTGAAAGACACTCTTCAATCCAAGAAAATGGTCCTTCTTCCGGGACTCGGCCGTCTGCGCGCGACCAAGGAAAACACCTTCTTCTTCATCGCGGACGAGGATCTGGAAATTTATCCATACGGTTTCGGGCTGGAGCCTGTTTCGCTGAAAACCCACGAAGAGACACCCGGTGAGGTGTCCGCCGCCGTCCGTGAGCTCAAGGATATCGTCGAGGAGAGGGAACGGCGTCCCTGGCTCAAGGTGGTTATTGCGGTCGCGGGAGCCGCCATCGTTATCCTGGGCGTCTTCGCCGCTCTTGGCCGTCTCGCCCCGGGCTTTGTGGACAAGTTGCTCTACAACAAGGAGGAATTGACTGTCATTAAATATTGGGAATCAAATGTTTGAACTCATCTATCCATTCGATCCCGCCCCCTTGCTGCCTCTTCCGACCGCCGAGAAACCAGGCATATATCCCCGTGTCGGGTCCGAGATGCTTCCCGTGGTGGAGGAGAACGGGCTTGTGATAGGCCAGGCCTCCAGGAAAGACATCCACTCCGGTCTCAAACTGCTTCATCCGGTCGTACATCTTCATATCCTGAACCGCTCCTCCGAGCTTTTCCTCCAAAAGAGGTCCATGTCCAAGGATCTGCTTCCCGGCATGTGGGACACCGCGGTGGGAGGACATGTGGATTACGGCGAGCTTTTGGAGGCAGCCTTGTACAGGGAGGCCTCTGAGGAGCTTGGCTTCACGGCCTTCAATCCCGTATATCTCAAAACTTATGTTTGGGAAAGCTCCACTGAGAGAGAGTTGGTCAATGTTTTCGCCGCGGTCGGTGATTTCAGGATACACGCCGCCAATGACGAGGTTTCAGACTGCCGTTACTGGCCCTTGGAAGAAATATTCTCCTCTCTTGGGAAAGGGGTTTTCACCCCGAACTTCGAGCATGAGTTCGCCACTTTCAAAGACACCCTCACCGCCCTGTTATGATGACGGCCGACATTGACAAATTCATAGGGGACCAGCTCTCGGTCTGGCCTCTCGCCGCCGCGAACTACCGCTATCTGAAAAAGGTCAGGACCAAGACCTTGAATGTCGGGGGACTTGATGTGACGGTTCAATTGAACCCTTGCCGGCGGGTCTCTTCCGAGGCCGCTCTCGACCCTGCCTCGATAGCCTCAAGACCTTGTTTCCTTTGTCCGGAGAACCGTCCGGCGGAACAGTGGAATATCGAATTCGAGGGTCGCAAGGAACGGATGTACCGAGTCACCCTCAACCCTTATCCGATATTCCCTAGGCATCTTGTCATTTCCGGATTTGAGCATGTGCCGCAATCCATATGGCGTCGCTACCCGGACATGCTTGACTTCACTTTGGAGAACAAGGGCTTCATTTGTTTTTACAACGGCCCCCGTTGCGGGGCCTCGGCCCCCGACCATATTCATTTCCAGGCGTGTCCCGAAGGGAGTATGCCGCTCGTTGAGAGAGTGGACAGTTTGCTTGACTCCGATTCGGAAGCGCTTGAATATCAAACTAATGTCAAGGAGGCTCGCCTATATCGCCTGAATATGTACGCCAATGGCGTCTATGTGTTGAACGCCACCACAGCGAAATCCCAGGCCAAGCTGTTTTACAGGCTTCTTGACTGCGCTCCTTTGAAAGAGGGTGATTCCGAGCCGAGGATAAACGTCATCGTGTGGCGCTCCAAGGGAGAATACAGGACCTTGGTTATATTCAGGGAAAAGCACCGTCCCCGTCATTATTTCTCCGACGGGCAGGACCATCTCTCCATGAGTCCCGGTTGCGCCGACTTGGGTGGGGTGTTCGTCACCACCAGAGAGGAGGAATTCGACAAACTTGACTCAAACCAGCTCGGTGAGATCGTGAGGGATGTCACTCTCTCCAAGGAGACTGACGACGAGATCTCATGGCGCCTGACACGTACCCAGGACACTCTGGAGGTGGGTGTCATGTCTGCCTCGGAGATCGAGTTCGAGATACTCTCCGACGGGGCGGGACCGCAGAAAGTGTCTTATGAAGATGGCCGGATATCGTATAACGGAGTCCTCTACGACGAGCTCGTGTTCGAGGCCCAGACTGAGGCCGCGATGTTCGCCGAGCCGTCTTTCCTGCTGAATGGAGTCACCATCGGGGTGGATTTCCACTGGGAGCGGGAAGTGACGATGATATTCGCGGGGACTCTCAAGTTCATAGTGGATGGGGACAAGGTAACGGCTGTCAATGTGGTCGGTGTGGAGGATTACCTTTTGAGCGTGATCTCCTCCGAGATGAAGGCCTCCGCCGGGCTTGAGTTCCTCAAGGCGCACGCTGTGATCTCCCGCTCTTGGGTGATGGCCCAGATCGCGAACCGGAAAAAGAAGTCTGCCGCCCCGACGACCGAAAGTGCAGTACCTTCCAAAGAAGCCTTGAGAGGCGATGAATATATCAAGTGGTTCGACCATGAGGACCATACCTTGTTCGACGTCTGCGCCGATGACCATTGCCAACGCTACCAGGGCCTGACCATGGCGGTGGGGGAGACTGTCCGGAAGGCCATCGACCAGACCTGGGGATTGACCCTGGTTTCGGACGGGGAGATCTGCGACGCCCGTTTCTCGAAATGCTGCGGGGGGCGCATGGAAGTGTTCTCCACTTGTTGGGAGGATAAGGAATATCCTTACCTACAGCCGCTTCCGGACACTCCGGGGGAAAAGGAAGGAGCGGATCCTTTCTGCCATACCGACGACTTGGGCATCCTCTCACAGGTCCTCAATGATTATGACTTGGAGACAAGGGACTTCTACAGGTGGAAGACTGAGTACACCCGGACTGAAGTCTCGGACTTGGTCCGCCGCCGTTCCGGGATCGATTTCGGTGAGATTAAGGATCTGGTCCCGGTTGAGCGGGGTCCTTCCGGAAGGCTGAAGAAATTGAGAATCATCGGGGACAAGCGCTCGATGGTCATCGGGAAAGAGTTGATAATCAGAAGGTGGCTCTCGGATTCCCATCTCAAGAGCTCGGCTTTCGAGGTCAAGTGGGAAGGGGATAGACTGATCCTTGACGGCTCCGGTTGGGGCCATGGTGTCGGCCTGTGCCAGATTGGTGCCGCCGTGATGGGCAGCCGCGGATATTCATGCGAGGAGATCCTCCGCCACTACTATCCCGGGGCCGAGTTGAAACGAATGAAATAAGTTTAGATAATGAGCAAAAGATCACCCTGGTTCTGGATTCCTACCGTGTACGCCGCCGAGGGACTTCCCAACATCATCGTCACCGGCGTGTCCGTGGTCATTCTGCTTCAGATGGGCATGACCAACACCCAGATCGCCCTTTACACAAGCTGGCTTCAGCTCCCTTGGATCATCAAGCCGCTCTGGAGCCCGTTCGTGGACATATTCAAGACCAAACGCTGGTGGGTCATAACCATGCAGGCTCTCCTCGGCGCCGCTTTCGCCGGCGTGGCGTTCACGATTAACTCCTCATGGTGGTTCCAGTGCATCATGTTCTTCCTGTTCCTGATGGGCTTTTCCAGCGCCACCCACGACATCGCGGCGGACGGGTACTACATGATCGAGCTGGACGACAGCCAGCAGTCCTTCTTTGTGGGGATCCGCAACACAGTCTATCGCCTCGCTGTCATCTTCGGCAACGGAGTGCTGGTCCCTGTCGCGGGGTTGATCCAGAGGGCCTCCGGAGGCAAGGTGGCTTTCTCGTGGAGCCTGGTGTTCTTCGGCCTGGCCGGATTGTTCATAGCCATCGCCCTCTACCATAAGTTCTATCTTCCGGTGAGCGAGAACGACAGTCCCAGAAACCTGACCACCAAGGAGACTTTCAAGACCTTGGGCCGCTCACTGAGCACCTATTTCACAAAATTCCCTCTCAGGGAGACTATTGTGGCCATCCTCTTCCTGCTCCTGTTCCGCTTCCCCGAGGCGTTGTTGGCGAAGATGAGCCCCACTTTCCTCCTTCGCCCGGCTTCCGAGGGCGGCCTCGGCCTGACTTCCGAGCAATATGGTCTGGCCTACGGGACCATCGGGGTGATCGGCCTCCTTCTGGGTGGCATCCTCGGCGGTGTGCTGGCCAGCCGCCACGGCGTCAAGAAATGGCTGTGGCCCATGGTCCTGGCCCTTACCCTGCCTGATTTGGTTTATGTGTACCTCAGCGCGGGCCACGAGGTCGGCATGGGTGTGGTGACCGCCTGCATATTCATCGAGCAGCTCGGTTACGGCTTCGGATTCACCGCCCTTACACTCTACATGCTGTATTTCAGCCAGGGTGAGTTCAAGACATCGCACTATTCCATCTGCACCGGACTCACATACCTTGGCCTGATGATCCCCGGCATGTTCTCCGGTTACCTCGCCGACAAACTCGGCTACCATCAGTTCTTCATCGTGGTCATGCTGTTCTGCGCCATCACTTTCCTGGTGACGGCCCTGATTAAGATCGACCCCTCTTTCGGGAAAGCCTCAGGAAAAGATAAAACCATAGATAATTCAGGCAATGAGCAATAGATCAATTATTTCCATCACGAGAGCCCTCGTCACGACCATCGCCATACTCGTCACTTCCGCACTCGGTGCCCAAGTGAGAGTGGGGATAGAGGTGCTTGAGGGCCGCGGTTTCGAGGGCCTTGAGGGCAAGAGAGTAGGTCTCGTCACCAACCCCAGCGGAATCGACAGTCACTTGCGCTCCACCATCGACATCCTGAACTCGGCGCCCCAGGTCGATCTCAAGAAGCTTTTCGCCCCCGAGCACGGCGTCCGCGGGGACATCTACGCGGGAGGACGTGTCGAGGACGGCAAGGATCCCGGGACCGGGCTGCCGGTCTATTCCGTCTACGGCGCCACCCGTAAGCCGACTCCCGAGATGCTCTCGGGACTGGATATCGTCGTCTATGACATCCAGGATGTGGGAAGCCGCTCGTACACATTTATCAGCACTCTCGGACTGATGATGCGCGCATGCGCCGAGCAGGGTATCGAGGTCATGGTCCTGGACCGTCCGAATCCCCTTGGGGGAGAGAAGGTGGAGGGGTGCCTCGTGGAGGACGGTTTCCATTCCTTCGTGAGCGAGTTCAAGATTCCTTACATCTACGGCCTCACTGTGGGAGAGTTGGCGATGCTGATTAACGAGGAGGGCTTGAACCGCGGTGAGAAAGGCGACCTTCCCCCGCTGAAATGCAAGCTCTCGGTCATCCCCATGGACGGTTGGAAAAGGAATATGCTCTACAAGGACACCAAACTCCCATGGGTGCTCCCTTCCCCGAATATCCCTTATCCCGAGTCTGCCATCAACTATCCTTCCTCTGGGATAACCGGAGAATTCCAGGGGTACCTGAATATCGGGATAGGCTATACCCTGCCGTTCGAGGTCTTCGCCGCCGAGTGGATCGACGCCGACCTTCTCAAGGCTCGCCTGGACAGCTATAATCTTCCTGGAGTGGCTTTCAGGACTATTCATTTCAAGCCTTTCTCGGGAAGTTCGCAGGGGGTGCTCCTCCATGGGGTGCAGTTCCATTACACCGATTTCGCGGCTGCCTGCTGCACATTGACACAGTTCTACGTGATGCAGGCGGTTCATGAGTTATACCCATCCAAAAACCCGTTTAAACTGTCCCCGGGTAGGAATAACATGTTCGATAAGGTTTGTGGTACGGATTATGTAAGGACGCATTTTGAGAGACGTCTGAAGGTCGAGGACATCTCGGACTACTGGTCCAAGGATGTGGAAAGCTTCAAGAGACTCTCCAGAAAGTACCTGATGTACTAGTAACCACTAAAACCACTGCAATATGAAAAACATCCTTAGAATCGCGACCGCATCGATAGTGGCTTTGGCCATGGTCGCGTTCCCTGTAGATTCTTACTCACAGGCCAGGCGTTCCTCTGGAAGTTCCAGAAGCGCCACCTCATCGAATAGCTCTTCCGCTAGAAGCTCGTCTTCTTCCAGCTCCCGCTCGCAGGTGGGAAGCGGATCCTCTCAGCGTAGTTCCGGCAGCGTCGCCAGAAGCTCCGGTTCCACCTCGAGCTCTCGCTCTCAGGTAGGAAACGGATCCTCTCAGCGTAACTCAGGCAGCGTCGCCAGAAGCTCCGGTTCCACCTCGAGCTCTCGCTCTCAGGTAGGAAACGGATCCTCTCAGCGTAACTCCGGCAGTGTCGCCAGAAGCTCCGGCTCCTCTTCTTCCTCGAGCTCACGCTCGCAGGTAGGAAACGGATCCTCTCAGCGTAGCTCCGGCAGCGCCGCCAGAAGTTCCAACTCCACCTCCTCCAGCAGCCGCTCTCAGGTTGGCAACGGCACTTCCCAGCGCAGCTCCGGCTCCGCCGCCAGAAGTTCCACCTCCTCCAGCAGCCGCTCTCAGGTCGGCAACGGCACTTCCCAGCGCAGCTCCGGCTCCGCCGCCAGAAGCTCCAACTCCGAGTCGAGGGTCGCCCGTCAGATCGGTGGATCGAACGCCAGAAGCAACATCGCCCGCGGCGCCGCCAGCGCGGCTTCCGCCAGGGAGCGTTCGCAGGGTGTCGGCAACGCCACCAGAGGCGGTCTCGCCCCTTATGACAAGAACAGTGTCAGAGGAAACGGTAACGTGATGAATGAGAGTCGCAATGACTTTATGAGGATCGGCGAGGACAGGAATGTCCACAGGATCCCTCCGAGAGAGCGCGACTTCATGCCTTACGACCGTCCGGGACACTTCTGGGCTCACCATCCTCACTACTATGGCTACAGGGTCAATTACCTGCCGCCTCGTTACAGGAGGCTGACCTACTGGGGCATCGACTACTGCTTCTACGACGGCATCTACTACAGGCCTTATAACGGGTACTGGGTGGTTTGCAGACCTCCGTTCGGAGTTTGCATCGACGTCGCCATCTCTGATCTGCTCTTCACCTCAGTGCGCTTCGCGTACTACCACAACACCTACCGTTTGTTCAGCGCCATTGACGCCAACAACCGGATCATCGACGAGCAGAACAGGATCATAGCTCAGAACAACGCGACCATCGCGGCGCAGAACAGCGCGTTCGCCCTGAACACGACCAGGGCCAATGACGCGGCCACTCTCGCCAACAGGCTCGGTCTCGCTCAGAGCTACGCCTACGCCAACCAGCCGTACTACTATCAGGACGGAGTCTTCTACATCGTCAACTCAAACGGCCAGTACGAGGTCATAGTTCCTCCGGCCGGAGCTCTCGTCGAGGAGCTTCCCGATGATTACGACATCGTCACCCTGGACGGGGTTGACTACTACAAGGTCGATGACACTGTCTACCGTGTGACCCTCGTTGAGGGCAAGCCCTACCTCGAGGTCCTCGGACAGATGTACGGCAAGCTGGCCCAGAAGTACAACTACTACTCCAACGGAGTGACCTACAACAATCTCTATTAGTGAATGGATAAACTTAAAAATCTATTCGAGACTTACACCGGCCAGAAGGCCGCCGAAGTGGAAGAGCTTAACTCTTCCGGCAGTAACAGGAGGTATTTCCGCTTGAAAGGCGGAAATATCTCCATTATTGGGGTTATCGGTACCAGCAAGGAGGAGAACAACGCCTTTGTCAGTCTGGACCGTCATTTCCTGGAGAAGGGGATCAGGGTCCCTAAAGTGCTTGCCGTGTCTGAGGACGGCATGCGATACATCCAAGAGGATTTGGGGGACGACCAGCTTTACAAGATAGTGTCCCAGGGGCGAGAGAACGGAGGTTACAGCTCCTACGAGAGCCGGATGCTCTGCAGGGCGATGGAGATGCTTCCTAAGATTCAGTTCAAGGGCGCCCAAGGGCTTGACTGGTCGGTCTGCTATCCCGAGCCGTCCTTCAACGAGAGGACGGTCATGTTCGACCTTAACTATTTCAAGTATTGTTTCCTGAAGGCGACAGGGCTGGATTTCAACGAGGTCAGGCTGCAGGAGGATTTCGAGAGGCTGAAAGATGATCTTGTGAAAGATATGGGCGACACGTTCATGTACCGTGATTTCCAGGCCAGGAATGTGATGGTCAAGGACGGGGAGCCATATTTCATCGATTTCCAGGGAGGAAGAAAAGGGCCGATATATTACGATGTCGCGTCATTTGTCTGGCAGGCCCGTTCCCGTTATCCCGAGACGCTCCGCAAGGAAATGGTGCAGACATACCTGACCGCTCTCAAGGGGTACATGTCCGTGGATGAGGATTATTTCCACGAGAGGTTGCGGCTGTTCGTCCTGTTCCGGACGCTACAGGTATTAGGAGCGTACGGTTTCAGGGGATATTTCGAGAAAAAACCGCATTTCCTCGCCAGCGTCCCCTTCGCCTTGAGTAATCTCCGCAAGCTTCTTCAGAAGCCTTTTGACGCCTACCCGTATCTGAACGGGATCCTCACCAAACTCACCACGATGTCGCAATTCAACAACATCGCCGAGGACAAACGCCTTGAGGTGAGAATATACAGTTTCGCTTATAAGAAAGGGATTCCAGTTGACACCACCGGCAACGGCGGGGGATATGTCTTCGATTGCAGGTCAGTCAACAATCCGGGGAAATTCGAGCACTACAGGCAGTTCACCGGCCTTGACAAGGAGGTGGTCAAGTTCCTTGAGGATGACGGTGGAGTCTCGAAATTCCTCGAGAATGTTTACTCGCTTGTGGACAGCCATGTCAAGGTGTTCATAGAGAGGAAGTTCACTCACCTGCAAGTCTGCTTCGGATGCACCGGCGGTCAGCACAGGTCGGTTTATTGCGCCGAACGTCTGGCCAGCCATCTCTCCGACCGTTTCGACATAAAGATCACGGTCTCGCACCGGGAGCTGGACATCGAGAAGATTCTTTAAATCATATGAAGGCCCTTGTTTTCGCCGCCGGCTTGGGGACGAGGCTCAAGCCTTTGACAGAGTCCATCCCCAAGGCATTGATTCCTGTGGGCGGCGAGCCTCTTCTGTATCATGTCGTGTCGAAGCTTAAATCGGCGGGGATTGACGAGGTGGTTATCAACGCGCACCATTTCGCCGACAAGATCATCGAATATGTCCGGGCAAATGACGATTTCGGGATAAAAGTGTATATCTCCGACGAGAGGGACTTGCTGCGCGAGACCGGAGGAGGTATCCGGCATGCCAGGGGATTCCTTGAGGGAGGCCCTTTCCTCGCGCACAATGTGGATATCCTCTCCGATCTGGATATCCGTTGGTTTATCTCTCAGGCAAGACCCGGGGCTTTATCCAATATCCTTGTGAGCGACAGGGTCACTAAGCGCTACATTCTTTTCGACGATGACATGCGCATGGTAGGGTGGACCAATGTCGAGACCGGCGAGGTGAAAAGCCCCTACGAAGGGCTAGATCCCGGGCGTTTCCGCAAGCTGGCCTTCTCGGGGGTGCATTTGATTTCTGACAGAATATTCACTATATTTGATGAGGACGGTTGGGGCGAAAGGTTTCCAATCATGGATTTTTATATCAAAGAATGCGCCTCGCATCCTATTTACGGAGTGCTTCCGGATCATTTGGAGACGATAGACGTCGGGAAAGTCGAGACACTCTCTGAGGCCGAGACATTTCTTAAAAAACTCAAATAACTAGCATTATGGCAAAAGGTAAATTCTGGTCTGAATTCAAGGAATTCGCGATGAAGGGCAATGTGATAGACATGGCGGTCGGTGTGGTCATCGGCGGCGCTTTCGGGAAAATCGTCACATCCCTTGTGAGCGACATCATCATGCCAGCTATCGGCGCTCTTTGCGGTGGCCTTAACTTCACTGATTGGAAGTGGGTTATCAGCAAGGCTGTCACGGAAGGCGGTGAGGTCGTCAAGCCGGAGGTGGCCATCTCCTGGGGTAATTTCCTTCAGGTGATCTTCGACTTCATCATCATCGCGCTCTGCATCTTCCTTGTGATCAAGGGTATCAACAAGGCCAAGTCCCTCACTAAGAAAGAAGAGGCTCCGGCCGAGCCCGAGGCTCCCGCTCCGAAACCGGATGATGTGGTCCTTCTCGAGGAGATCCGCGACTTGCTTAAGAACAAGTAGGATTATCTAAGACACTTTTTTGACTGACCGGATAATCTTGTATCCGGTCAGCGCTACTATTACGCTCATCAAGGGACTGATGATGTTGAAGAAGCAGAAAGGCAGGTAGGTGATCGTCGGCACGCTCAGGATGGTGGCCTGTGTCATGCCGCAGCTGCTCCACGGGTAGAGGGGCGAGGTGACAGTGGCCGAGTCCTCCACGGCACGGCTCAGAAGCTTGCCCTCATACCCTTCCTTCTCGTATATGTCTTTGAATATACTGGATGTCAGGATGATGGAAAGGTACTGGTCTGATACCACTCCGTTCAGGGTGGTGCCGGTGACGACTGTGGAAGCCACGAGTCCACCTCTCCGCCTGGTGAGTGGGACTATCGCAGACGCGAGCTCCCTCAGCATGCCGCTGGCTTTCATCGCGGCCCCGAAACACATCGCGCAGATGATGAGGTAGACAGTGTTCATCATTCCGGCCATTCCCCTTGACGAGACCAGCTGGTTGACCTCCGGATCACCTGTCTCGAGAGACACCGTGTTGTAGAGCGTCTCCGCCACTCCGGTGAATGTCACTTTCCATCCGGCTCCGTCTACCACGCGTGATCCTATCTCCTGGATGATTCCTGGCTGGAATAAGACCGCCGCGGCAGAGGCGAGGAGGGAGGAGAGGCCAAGTACCACGATAGCCGGCATCTTTCTGGCGATCATCACCGCCGTCAACAAGGGGACTATCATCAGCCATGGACTGAGATTGAACCGTGCCCCCAGAATATCCGTGTACTTGCCGACGGTGGCGGCGTCGGCGACCGGATGCGCGAGACCTATCACCAGGAAGATGATCAGGGTGATGGTGATTGACGGGACTGTTGTGAACAGCATGTACCGGATATGCTCGAAAAGGGGTACCTTATTAATAGACGAGGCCAGGACCGTGGTGTCGGACAGGGGCGAGATCTTGTCCCCGAAATACGCTCCGGAGATTATCGCTCCGGCTATTAGCCCCTCATTGAAACCCTCTGCCTTGCCTATCCCCATAAGGGCGACACCTATTGTGGCGATCGTGGTCCAGGAACTACCCACCATCAGGGACACCAGGGCGCAGATGGCGCAGGCGGTCAGGAGGAACACTTTGGGACTGATTATCTTGATCCCGTAATATATAAACGTGGGCACGATACCGCTCATGGTCCAGCTGCCGGAGATAGCGCCTATCAGGAACAGGATGATGATAGCCGACGTGACATCTCCCACATGACTTTTGATGGCCTCCTCGAAGTCGTGCCAAGGGACTTTGAAAAGCCACATGGCCAGCCATACCGCGATTCCAGCGGAGAAGAGGAGGGAGACTTGGCTGGCGCCGTAGATGGCGTCGCTGCCGAAAATGCTGATGTCGAGCGCCAGTAGGGCGACGAGCGTCAGAATGGGAATCAGGGAAACGAACCGTCGTGACAGAGATCTTTTCGCCATTTAGCTAAATTCGTTCGGATACTGTTCGCAATATAAAAATTTTTTTGTCATTTTTATGCAAGATTTTCCAATTCCGGGATTTAGGTAGTAGAAGCTATGAAGAAGATAGATGGTAAGCTGAACAAGATGGATTTGGCCATGTTCCGCCACGTCCTGGTCGCTTTGGCTCTATTTCCGCTCCTGTTCATCTCCTGCTCGGGTAATCTCGACACGGATTTTGATGATATGGACGGTGTGTCGTCGGCGATGGTCTCAAGCCTTTCGAACGACATCAAATGGGCCAATGCTATAGTGACGGTGAGGACAGCCTCTTCCGGCAAGGATTATTTCCAGTTGGACGAGAAGACCACTCTCGAGCCGATTGACTGGGAGAATCCTTTCAGCGGGGAAGTGAGGGCATTGGTAGCCTATTCCGACTCGGATAGGAGATCGGGTTTTTGCACGAGATGTGTCACTGTGGAGCGATTGGACTCCATTGTGACCAGCGACGCCGCCTACATCGACATGGTGGACGGCCTCTCAGGCGGCTCCGATTCCAAGGTGCTCTCGGTCAATACTGGTTTCGAGTCTGTCGAGGAGATGTTCGAGGCCAGCCGCCCCATCGAGGTGGTCACCAGCGAGGGAACGCCGGACTGGCTGACTTTCTCGGAGGACGGGTACCTTATGATCCATTTCGCCACTTTCTGGGGTGATGTCACCGCGCACTCTGTCAACCTCTACGCTTCACGGAAGCATCCGGACCATCTTTATCTGGTCCATAAAGACAACGGGGATTTCCAGAGTTACTGGAAAGAGAGTTTGGTGGCTTTCAGGATCTGCCAACTGTACATGTCCAGGAAGGACGAGTACAAGGATCCTTCATCGGTTGTCCTTCATTGGATGTCCTTCGGTGGAGAGAAAACGTTGAGGTTGCGGTACGGTAACAGAGCGACAGAGAAGTGACGTGTTGACAGAAGGGACAGAGAGACAGGTCATTGAAAGGGCCAGGAATGGTGACAGGAACGCGGTCAGGGAGATATATGACCGCTATTCCAATTACCTTTCGGCGACATGCTCGCGCTTCCTGACAGACCGGAGAGACCTCAAAGATGTTCTTCAAGAATGCTTCCTGAAGATATTCACGTCCCTTGACAGGTTCGATTACAGAGGGGAAGGGTCATTGAAGGCCTGGATGAGGCAGATTGTTGTCAACGAGAGTCTGAAGACCCTCCGGAAAAAGAGGAAAAACGTGCCGATAGTGTTCGAGGATGAGCTGAAGGACGTTGAGGAGGAGGTGATTGAGCCGCCTGATGCGGAAAGCGTTCCGGCGGCCGCGATCCAGGAGATGATAAAAGAGCTTCCTGATGGGTACAGGGTAGTGTTCAACCTCTACGCGCTGGAAGACAAGAGCCACAAGGAGATCGCCGCGGCGCTGGGAATATCAGAGAACACGTCAGCCTCACAGCTGCACAGAGCCAGGGCGATACTGGCGAGAAAGATAAAAGAATATAAAGACAAGGTCAAGATAAAGCGATGAGCGAGGATTGGATTGAAATAATCAAGGAGAAGCTTGAGTCCTACGAGGCTCCCGCCCCTGATGGGGTATGGGAGAGAGTCGAGGCCTCTCTCTTCCCTGAGAAGACCCGCAAGGCGAGGATAATGCCTTGGTGGGCCTGGTCTCTCGCCGCAGCCGCGGCCGTGGCCTTGGGTGTTTTCGCCGGAGTCCGCCTGATTGACAGGGGACGAGGCGCGGACATCATCACGGACGAGAGTTTGATCGCGGAGAGCCCGGCCTCCCCCGAAACCACCATTTCTTCTTCAGTCGACAATGGGGGAGGTCAGGGATCTTCTGTCTCAGAGCCGATTCATGTCATTCCGGCCCCTAGAGGTTCGGTTCTGGCGGACGCCATAATCCCTGACGAGCCGGTGGTTCCCGCCGTTGAGGCGGTCCCGGTCGAGGAGACGGTTCCCGATGTTGCTGTAATCCCCGTCGAGGAGGTGATTGTCCCTGTCGAGGAGGTGGCTGTCCCTGTCGAGGAGGTGGTTGTCCCCGTTGAGGAGGCTGTGGCCCCAGTGGTTGTTGAGGAGAAATCCGAGGCGAATGTTGAAGAGAAGATCGAGGCGAAGGACACCGGATTCAAGACCGACCATGACGGAGAGGATTGGTCTGGTTATATGTCCGCCATAAATGATAAATTGAAGAAGAGGACCAACTCGCCGTCGGCGGGAATTTCCCTGTCCAGCGCCGCCAGGGAGTCCCAGGGTGCTACCACTCTTGACGCCGGGACGTTTTTCCAAGGATACGCCGCGAACGCCGACAACACGAGGTTGATGACAAGGGCTTTGAGCTCGATTGTCACAAAGACGGTCTCGATCCCTGTCAATAAAGAGGAATCGCACAGAAGGCCTGTCAGGCTCGCCTTGTCATTGGATTTCCCTGTCTCCAAGGCTCTCTCGGTCGAGTCCGGGGTGACCTATTCGATTCTCCAAAGCGTGTTCTCCACCTCGTCCGGTACCAGGGTGTCCGAGCAGACCCAGACTTTGGGGTATCTTGGCTTCCCTCTGAACTTGAAGGCTAACCTCTGGAACACGGATCTTTTCACCGTGTACACATCAGGTGGTGGAATGGTCGAGAAATGCTTGAGCGCCAGGACCAAGACCGCTGTCAGCGTCAACGGGGAAAGAACCGGCTCGGTTGAACGCGGCTCTTTCAGCCTGAAGCCTCTCTACTGGTCAGTGAACGCCGGGGCCGGCCTTCAGGTGAATCTGCCCGGTAATCTGGGAATATACGCCGAGCCGGGGGTATCATATCACTTCGACAATGGCTCCCAGGTCAAATCAGTTTACACCGAGCGTCCTTTCGACTTTGTCATGGCGTTCGGAGCCCGGTACTCTTTCAGATGATTATCCTCTCGATGAAGGGGGTTTGATAACAGTAAGCTATCGACGCTATGGAAGGGAGCGGCTTGGTGACCACCAGGTTCGCTCTCTTTCCTTTTGTTATGG
This sequence comes from uncultured Bacteroidia bacterium, assembly GCA_902797035.1. Classification (GTDB taxonomy): domain Bacteria; phylum Bacteroidota; class Bacteroidia; order Bacteroidales; family UBA932; genus Cryptobacteroides. The sequence continues at coordinate 14,837 of CADBRH010000027.1, forward strand.
ATCCGGCGATTTCGGAAACGCCCATCGCGTAGGCCCCGTTGATGGTGCAGGCGTTGAAGGCTTGGTTGGGGGTGAGTCTCATCTTGACGCAGCTCAGCGCCATCACGAACCTCATGTCCCCGGAAGGTGAGGATCCAGGATTGTAGTCCGATGCCAGGGCCACGCCCAGTCCGGCATTAATATAATCCTTCGCCCTTCCGTAGGGCAGGCCAAGGAAGAAGGATGATCCAGGAAGCATGACAGGCATCGTCTCTTTGCCACGTAGGGTCTCTATCTCCGCGTCAGTCGTGCGCTCAAGATGATCCACGGACAAGGCGTTGTGGGCCACACCGACTTGAACGCCGCCGGAACAAGCCAACTCGTTGGCATGGATCTTTGGCCTCAGACCGTGGCTAAGTCCCGCCTCGAGTATCCTTGCGGTCTGTCCGGGGGTGAAGAAGCCCTCGTCGCAGAAAACATCCACATAATCAGCTAGCCCCTCCGCCGCCACAGCCGGTATCATCTCCTTGGCTACCAGGTCGACATATTCATCCTGCCTGCCCCTGTACGCCCTTCCGACGGCGTGGGCGCCGAGGAAAGTCGCCTTGATGATCGCGGATGAGGTCTCCCTTACCCGCCGAATGACCCTCAGCATCTTCAGCTCGTCCTCAGTGGTGAGGCCGTAGCCGCTCTTTATCTCGATCGCTCCCGTACCCTTGGCGACCATCTCGCCAACCCTTTCCATGGTCTGACGGAAAAGTTCGTCCTCTGGGGTCTGATGGAGGAGGTCGGCGGAGTTGAGGATCCCGCCACCGCGGGCGGCTATCTCCTCGTAGCTAAGGCCGTTGATCTTGTCTATGAACTCCCTCTCCCTCGAACCGGCGTAACAGATGTGCGTGTGGGAATCGCAGAACATCGGCATGACCATGCCGCCTCCGGCGTCGATAACCTCGTCATCCTGAGTCGGTTCCGGACAAGAGTCCATGGGGCCGAAGTCATGGATGAGCCCATCCTTGATGGCCACGAAAGCTTCTTTTATGGACGTCACCTCATCCATCTCGGGACCGACTTTCCTGGCCACCCCTGGTGGGACTATCCCGGCCAGATCGCCGATATTCCTGATTATCCTCATCTTATGAAGTCAATGGATTTCTTGATCAGGGGATGCATGTACTCGTCGTCCTCGATGAAGGGGACGCTTTTCCGGTATTCCTTGAATATCTCCTCAATTTGAGGCGACGATTTCCCGCGGGATTCCCTGTGCCTGAAATCGAGGGCCTGGGCGGCGTTGAAGAGCTCGATGGCAAGCACAGTCTCGCAGTTCTCGACAACCCTCACCAGTTTTGTGGCGGAGTTGGAACCCATGCTGACATGGTCCTCCTGCCCTTGAGAAGAGGGGATGGAGTCTACCGAGGCGGGCCAACAGAGCCCCTTGTTCTGGCTGACTATAGAGGCCGCGGTGTACTGAGGGATCATGAAACCGCTGTTGAGGCCGGGATTGGCCACCAGGAACTTAGGGAGCCCTCTCTGCCCTGAGATGAGACGGAAAATCCTTCTCTCGGAGATATTGGCCAGCTCGGACATGGCGATGGCCAGGGTGTCCATCGGGATGGCGATCGGTTCCCCATGGAAGTTGCCGGCCGAGATGATCATGTCCTCGTCAGGGAATATGTTGGGGTTGTCGGTGGCGGAGTTGATCTCGTTCTCGATCACTGACTCGACATAGCGGATGTTGTCTTTCACGGCCCCGTGGACCTGTGGGATGCACCTGAAGGAATAGGGGTCCTGGACATGCTCTTTCTTTCTGGATATCAGCTCACTGCCTTTGAGGATATCGACAAACCGGGCGCCGGTGTCAATCTGTCCCCTGTGCGGCCTGAGCTGGTGGGTAAGCGGAAGGAAGGGTTCTATTCTCCCGTCGTAAGCCTCAAGCGACATGGCCCCGATCATGTCCGCCCATTTGGAGAGCCGGTGGCATTGTATCAGGGACCAGATGGCGTGGGCGCTCATGAACTGGGTGCCGTTGAGAAGGGCCAGACCCTCTTTGGACTGGAGTGTCACCGGTTCCCAGCCCATCTCTTTCCAGACTTCCCCGCTGGGACGGATTTCCCCTTTATACAGCACTTCTCCAAGGCCGATGAGCGGGAGGCTCATGTGGGCCAGTGGAGCGAGATCCCCGGACGCTCCGAGAGATCCCTGCTGGTAAACGACAGGGATAATGTCGTTGTTGAACATGTCCAGAAGCCTCTGGACAGTGATGACCTGGGCTCCAGAATGGCCATAGGACAGGGACTGGGCCTTGAGAAGCAGCATCAGCCTGACGATGTCGGGCCGGACGGTCTCACCGGTGCCGCAGGCGTGGCTCACCACAAGGTTGTACTGCAGCCTTGACAATTGGTCTTTGGGGATGGTCACGTTGCAAAGTGAGCCGAATCCCGTGGTGATTCCGTAGACGGGTTTAGTGAGATCCTCCATTTTCCCGTCAAGGTAAGCGCGGCATTTGTCAACAGCCGCCTTGGCCTCCTCGCCGAGGACCACTGTCTCATGGCCTTTCAATAACTCTTCAAGCCTTTCAAGGCTAAGATGTTCCTTTGAGATGATGTGTGTCATTATTCCTCAATGATTTTACTGACCAACGAATCATCTGTTAAGTTCGGAATTGTCACTTCAAGGCCGGGGGTTCGGCCCATTTCGCGGAGGATAGCCTGTCTGGCGCCCTCGTTTCTCGCCCATGAGCGGCGGGCGATGCCGTTATTGACGTCCCAGAAGAGCATCTGGCGGATGTGTCTCGCGGAGTCAGCGGAACCGTCAATGACCATCCCGAAGCCTCCGTTGATCACCTCTCCCCAGCCCACTCCGCCCCCGTTGTGGACCGAGACCCAGGTGGCTCCCCTGAAAGAGTCGCCGATCACGTTCTGTATCGCCATGTCGGCCGTGAACCTGGATCCGTCGTAAATATTGGACGTCTCCCTGAAGGGGGAGTCTGTGCCGGAGACATCGTGGTGGTCCCGGCCGAGGGTGATCGGGGCGCTGATCTCGCCCTTCGCTATCGCATCGTTGAAGGCCAGCGCTATGTTCGTCCTGCCCTCACAGTCGGCGTACAGGATCCTGGCCTGAGAGCCGACGACAAGGTTGTTCCGGCCGGCTTCCTCAATCCAGCGGATATTGTCATGGAGCTGGCCCCGGATGTCCTCCGGAGCGTTGAGAGCCTCCTCCGAGAGTACTTTCACCGCGATCTCGTCGGATTTCGCCAGATCCTCGGGTCTCTCGCTCATGCAGACCCAGCGGAAGGGACCGAACCCGTAGTCGAAATACAGGGGGCCCATGATGTCCTGGACATACGACGGGTAGCGGAAAGATCCGTCAGGTTCAAGAATATCGGCTCCCGCCCTGGAAGACTCGAGCAGGAACGCGTTGCCATAGTCGAAGAAATACATCCCTCTGGCGCTGAGCTTGTTGATGGCCTCGACCTGACGGCGCAGCGAGCACTGGACGGCCTCCTTGAACCGTTCCGGCTCCTCGGCCATCATCCTCTTGGACTCCTCGAGGGTCAGCCCGGCCGGATAATAGCCTCCCGCCCAAGGGTTGTGCAGCGAGGTTTGGTCGGAGCCGAGATCGACGCTGACGCCTTCCTCGGCCAGCCTTTCCCAAAGATCGACAACATTGCCCACATAGGCGAGCGAGACCGTCTCTTTAGCCTCCACCGCCGCCTTGATTCGGGCGATAAGCTCGTCTAGATCCTCATGTAACTCGTCCACCCAACCCTGCTCGAACCTCTTGCGGGCCGCGAGAGGATTCACCTCGGCGGTGACGCTCACCACCCCGGCGATGTTCCCCGCCTTGGGCTGGGCGCCGGACATGCCCCCGAGACCCGCGGTGACGAACAGAAGCCCCTTCATGTTCTCGTTTGTGGCGGGTATCCCTTTGGCTTTCAGTTGTTTCCTGGCGGCGTTCATCACGGTTATCGTAGTCCCGTGGACTATTCCCTGGGGGCCGATGTACATGTAAGAGCCGGCGGTCATCTGGCCGTATTGCGAGACCCCCATGGCGTTGAACCTCTCCCAGTCGTCCTGGCTCGAGTAATTGGGAATGACCATACCGTTGGTCACCACGACTCTCGGGGCGTCCTTGTGGCTCGGGAAGAGTCCCAGCGGGTGTCCGGAGTACATGACGAGGGTCTGCTCGTCGGTCATGGTCGCGAGATACCTCATCACCAGCCTGTACTGCGCCCAATTCTGGAATATGGCCCCGTTGCCGCCGTATATGATCAGCTCGTGGGGATGCTGGGCCACTCTCGGGTCAAGGTTGTTCTGGATCATGGCCATGATGGAGGCCGCCTGGATGGACTTGGCGGGGTATTCGCCGACAGGCCTGGCGTACATGTCGTATGACGGGCGGAACCTGTACATGTAGATCCTGCCGTAGTCCTTGAGTTCCTGGGCGAACTCCGGGGCCAGGGTGGCGTGGAACTTCTCCGGGAAATATCTTAGGGCGTTTTTCAGCGCCAGAATCTTTTCCTCCTTGGTCAGGATGTCCTTGCGTCTTGGAGCGTGGTTGACCGATTTGTCATATTCCTTCGGCTCCGGAAGCCTGTCCTGAGGGATTCCGGCCAGTATCTCCTCTTGAAACCTATCCATTTATCTTGCTGTTGACGATGTCCATAATCTCCTTCTCCATTGCCTCCGCCTTGGCGGCCAGCTCTTCCGCCTCCGCGATCAGTTCGGCCGCCTTGGCCTGGTCTTTCAGGCCGACGGCGTTGATCTTCACGTTCAGGCAGGCCCCGAGGACAGCGCTCCTGGCCGCCAAGGCGCCTACGCCGGCGTCGGAGACCGAGTTCGGGTTGCCTTCTGAAGCCATAGCCTTAGCCAGCTCGAAGACCTTGAAAGACGCTTTCATGGTGCCGAGAGGGACCAGGGAGGCTTTCAGAGTGGCCTCCTCGATCGCGGCCGCCCTCGCGGCTTTTTCCTCATCGCTGCCCTTAGGGAGCGAGAACGCGGCCATGATCCTGTCGAAAGCCGCGGTGTCCTCGTCCACAAGCCCTACAAGCTCTCTCATTATAACCTGCCCTTTCTCGGCCCAATCCGAGAACTCTTTCCAACGGTCGTCCCAACCTCTCTTATGTGCTGAGAGATTCGCGACCATCGTGCCGAGCGCGGCGCCCAAGGCGCCCATATAAGCGGAGATAGAGCCGCCTCCCGGGGCGGGGGACTCGGAGGCCGTCTCTGCCGCGAACCCTTTGAGCGTCATCCTGACAAGTCTCTCTTTAATAGCTTGGCCCTCAGGATCTTCCATAAGATATTCGATGACCTTCTCCCTCGGATTGAAGGGACGGAGATCGTCCAGACTCATGGATTTCACCGCGATTTTCATTATCTCTTCCTCGGAGATCCCGAGCGAGCGCTGTTGTCTCTCAAGATAGAACTTTCCCGCGTCGATCAGCACGCTTTTGGGGACCAGACCCACAATCTCGGCGCCTGTGACCCTCAATCCTCTCGCGACCGCCGCCCTCGAGACCTCCTCGTAGGCGACATGAAGGGGAGTGGCGGCGATGTCGGTGATGTTCATGGAGACTTGGGCTATGCCGTATTCATCAATGTACCAGCCGATCGCCTTGCAGCCTTTGAGAGTGCCGGGCTCCCAGATGTCGTTGCCTTTCTCGTCCTTGAGGACCTTGCCGGTCAGGCTGCCCCCCTCTCTTTTCTTGCGTCCTTTCTCCCTTACGTCGAACGCGATGGCCATCGCCCGGCGGGTTGAGGTAGTGTTGAGGTTGTAGTTGACGGCGACAAGGAAGTTCCTGGCTCCAACGTTGATGGCTCCGCATCTTGCCACGGTGTCGTTGTATTCCGAGGGGCTGAAGTCTGGCCTGCGGGCGGGATCCGCGATCTTCTCCGGCAGCGCCTCATATTCCCCGGCCCGGCAGACCGCGAGGTTTTTCCTCTCGGGTTTGAAAGCCGCCGCCTCGTAGCAGTAGCAGGGAACCCCGAGTTCCGTGAATAACCTCTCGGCCAAACCCCTGGCCATGACGGCGCACTCCTCCAGGGTTATTCCGGCGACCGGGACCAAAGGCAACACGTCACAAGCTCCCGAGCGGGGATGCGCGCCGTGGTGTTTTCTCATGTCAATAACCTCGCCCGACTTCCTGACGCCTTGGAAAGCGGCCTCCAGGACAGCTTCGGGCTCACCCACGAAGGTCACCACCGTCCTGTTGGTGGCCTCTCCCGGGTCAACGTCAAGCACTTTCACCCCATCCACAGCGGCTATGGCACCGACTATCTGGTCAATGACGCTCTTGTCACGCCCCTCGCTGAAATTGGGCACACATTCTATGATTCGTCTCATTATGCTAACAATTAAATAATCAATGTAATCAGCGCCATGACCCAATGCGCCGTTATCGCCGCCACGAGTCCTCCGATCGTGTGGGAAAGGATGGCTTTGCCGGTCAGTTCACGGTAACCGAGAGAGTCGAGCATGGCGGTGTGGGTGCTGAGGAACCCGCTCCAGCACATTCCGATCGCCGTGAAAACGGCTATGGCGTTGCCGTCCAGCCATCCCTGCGCCAGGAAGTTCGGCACAAGACTCAAAGCGGCTCCGACAGCGCCGAGGGCGGTGATGGGGAAGGCAATCTGATGGGGATCGTTGAACCCGAACAGGCCTTTGAACAGCCAGTCGACCTTGTTGGCCAGCCATGGCAGCAGTTCTGTGCCCTGATAGGCGGCGCCGGTGTAGGCTCCCGCGGCGTCGGTGCCGAAGGTGAGCATCATGACCAGGGTGGAGATGATGAGCACGCCCGGGATTATGGCCAGGCCGACCTCCACACCGTTTTTGCCACCGTCCAGGAGAGCGTTAAGAGTGCGCAGGAAGGCGCTTTTATCCTCGACATGCTCAGGCTCGGCGTTCAGGGCCTCAAGCTCCTCGACGCTGACCACCTCCTCTTCTTTGTAGGAAGGATAGGCTTTCACCACGAAACGCTGCATCAGCCTGGTGGTGACGATACATCCAGTGAAGGCCCCGAAAAGGCCGACAAGAGGCTCGATGAAGAAGCCCTCGCTGATCATGAATATGATGACTATCAGCCCCATGCCGAAGGCGGTGCCGAAATTGGTCAGGGAGATGTACTGGTATTTCTTGAAATAACTGGCGAACCTCTTGTCCTTAGTCAAAGTGATGATCGCCGGGTTGTCGGACAGGAAGGTCATCACCGCTCCCAGGGAGGCCACGCCGGGCAGGTTGAACAGTGGTTTCATCAACGGTTTCAGCACTTTCTCTATCAGCGCGACAACACCGAACTCCACGAACAGCTTGCCCAGGGCGCCTGTGATGACGCAGATGCCCATCAGATAGAAGACGGTGTTGAGAAGCAGGTCGTGCGCGGTCTTCATGATGGTGTTGAGCATATTCGCCGCTCCCATCACCATGCCCATGTAGGTGAACAGTCCCGCCACGACGGCGAGGCATATCCATGCCGAGGCGGTTCCTTTTTTACTCATCTTTTACAGGTACTCTATCTGGAAACTCCAGTCCCATTGGTTGAAGTAAAGGTTGCCCCCTTCCCACTCGACCTCTCCTCTCTGGAAGTCAACTGTCTCGCTCCGGGGATATTTCTTGGCGGGCGACATTTCCCGCCCGTAATCGCTGTTCACGATCAGGCGGTACGGCTCGATCCCTCCGAGGAAGAAATAGCCTCCGTAGGGGGTGATCCCGAAACTCTGGTCCACCGGCATCCAGCCGTAGCCCTCGAAATAGATCTCGCCCCAGTCGTGCATGTTCTTATCCCCCGGATGCATCATAAGGCCGCTCTGCCACCTCATCGGGATGCCCTTGTAGCGGCACAGCGTCATCAGAAGGAGGGTCTTCATCCCGCAGTCGCCGTGGCCGTTCTGGAGGACATATTCGGGGATATTCTCCATGGTGGAATACTCCCTCGCTGAGGCCCAAGGGAAGGTCTCGTCAATCCATGTGTAAAATGCCTTAGCCTGCAGGTAGGGGTTATCGATCCCGGCGGAGAGCGAGTCGGCTATCGCCTTGATCTTGTCGGTGAAGATGATGTGCTTCTCACGCTCTGCGGTGTATTCCTTGTACTCGTCGGTGGTGGTGTCGTACGGGAGGACGAGGTCCGGGTCGACGGGGTGCCATTCGCCGTAGGAAGTGTATTCGAAGACCTCATAGAAGGTCACGTCCTTGTAGCGGTTGGTCTTGGCCTCCATGTAGAGGCTGCTGTGGGCGCAGGAGGGGTCCGAGAATATGATGTTCTCCGGGGAATACGCCACGCTGTCCACTCCGGCCTCGATGAACTTGATGTCAGTCTGCCTGGCCACGTCGGCCCTGGGGTAGGGCAGCCAGCAGCGGAGGGTCTTGCCGGGACGCAGCGTGTTGACCGGCACCGTCAAGCTGAACCGCACCCGCATCCTCTTGGGCAGAGCCAGGTAAGTTTCTGCCGGCAGCTCCGTCGTCTCCCGGCCGTACTCAGCCGCGGCGGAGCGAGAATGGACGCGGACGGGGGATGACGGAGTGCCGGCCAATCTGGCATTTACCGTCTCCTGAATGGCGGGAATCGTCTGGGCGTCAATGGCTTGATGGCCGGTTAACCCGGGTGCCGGGGGCTCCACCAGCTCTTTCTTGGCCTTCATCTCCGGCACGATCCTGAACAGGTTGGGGCCGGCGTTGCGGAAATACATCGTCCTCTTACCGATCACCATATTCTCCAGCTCACCCGACTCGGTCCACTTGTCGATCTGCTCCTCGGTCACATAGGGGTCGTATTTACGGATGTAATCCTTGACCTCCTCACGGGTCCGGCAGAAATCGGCCGCGAGCCTCTGGCTCAAGTCTCTCTCCCATGAATATCTCTGCCTGAGGTGCCCGGGAAGCCAGATATTGGCGGCCAGCGCCAAGCCGACCAGCACCCAGAGGATAATCTCGCTCTTTTTCATTCTCATAATATCACGGAATTAAGGGGGACAATGCCGATGCCGGGACGGTCCGGAAGCGTGATCTTGCCATTCACCACGGTCATTCCCTCGAAACGGTCGTTGCTGATCAGCAGGTTGCCGTCAAGGTCGGCGAAATCGACGACCGGGGAAAGCTGGGCCGCCGCCGAGACCGCGCAGGATGTCTCGGTCATGCAACCGACCATGACCCTCATGCCCTCGGCGTGGGCGTAGTTGGCCATCTTCCAGGCCTCGCGCATGCCCGTGCACTTCATCAGCTTGATATTGATTCCCGTGTAAGCCCCTTTGATGGAGGGGATGTCTTTCAGCCTCTGGATCGCCTCGTCGGCGAAAATAGGGAGGGGACTGTTCTCCGTCAGCCAGGCGGTCTCGTCCAGCATCTCCTTGGGCATGGGTTGCTCGACCATGACGATGCCGTGCTCCGCGAGCCAGTGGATCATCTCCAGAGCCTGATTCTTGTCTTTCCAACCCTGGTTGGCGTCCACCGCGATAGGGAGGTCGGTGATCTCCCTGATCGTCTCGATCATCTCCTTGTCGTTGTCCAGCCCGACTTTGACCTTGAGGATGTTGAACTGGTCGGCGCACTCCTTGGTTTTCTCCCTCACGACATCGGCCGTGTCGATCCCGATTGTGAAAGTAGTGTCAGGAGCCTTGGCGGGGTCGAGTCCCCAGATCCTGTACCAGGGCTGCCCCATCATCTTGCCCACGAGGTCGTGTAGGGCGATGTCCACGGCGGCCTTGGCGGCGGGATTCCCCTCGTTGATCCCGTCCACATAGGTCAGGATGTCATCGATTTGGAAGGGGTCCTTGAACTGTTCCAGATTGACCTTTTTGAGAAAGGTGGTAACGCTCTCGACAGTCTGCCCCAGATAGGGGGGCATCGAGGCCTCGCCGTACCCGGTGACGCCGTCGTACTCGATCTTCACCTGCACGTCTGGGGTGGTGGTCCTTGAATATGAGGCCACGGTGAAGGTGTGCCTGAGTTGGAGCTCGTAAGGCTCGAAACTCAGTTTCATCCTCGCCTTGCCGGAAGGGTTGACATGATAGGCCTGGACGGAATTCCCGACAGTCTTCTTCTTGGCTTCGCTGACGCCGATTGATACGGCCGAGCCAACGGCGGCTCCCACCAGGGCCGAACCCGCGGTCTTGATGAATTCTCTACGCTTGATAGCCATTGTTCTGATCGTTATTATGTCCTACAGCGTTTCGAGCCAGGCTTTCATCTCGGGGACCTTGGCGAGGGCCGAGCGGAAGAGAGCCATCTGGTTGCGGGTGCGGACAAGGTTATGCTCAGGGTACTTGATTTTGTAATATGTGTCACCGTTGATGTAGTCGGCGAAGAACCGCACGGCCTGCATGAAGGGGAATAGGCAGGCGGCGTAGGGGAGGTTCTCCTTCTCGACCGGTGTGAGGAACGACTTGGTCCCCTTGATGTAACCCCTTGAGAAGGCTTTGAATATCTCCATGTCGAAATCGACCTTCTCCACCTCGGGGGAGTCCTCGGGCACGGGGTTGGCGGCGGTGCGGAGGAAGTCCCCGAAATCGGAGAACACATAACTCGGCATCAGGGTGTCTAGGTCGATGACGCACAGCACGTTACCATTCTCGTCGAACATCATGTTGTTGACCTTGGTGTCGCAGTGGCAGATTCTCTTTGGCAGGATTCCCTCGCGGTGAAGCTGCTCGGCCTTGCACATCCCTACACCGTGGATGTCGATCTCCTCCAGTATCTTGTGCAGCTCTCCGCCCGCCGGATCGGATGCCAGCCTCCCTGCCTTATCATTCTGGACGGCCTCTACCAACTGACGGAGCCTGAGCTCCATATTGTGGAAGTCGGGAATGGTCTCGCCGAGGGTGTCGGGGATGTCGGCCAGCATAGCCTCGAAACGCCCGAATGCCTCCCCGGCATATTCCGAGAACTCAGGGTTGACTGTCTCGTAGGTCTTGGCCCCGTCGATGAACACCGAGACCCTCCAGAACTTGCCGTCCACCTCGACATAGGTCTTGGGGCTTTCCTTCAAGGGGATGAATCTCAGGACTTTCCGGTCGATGTCCTTCTCTCCTGCCGCCTCGAGTTTGGCCCGGATGTGCCTTGTGGCGGCCATGATGTTGTTCTGGAGTAGCTCCACGTCTTTGAACACGGCGTTGTTGATTCTCTGGAGCACATAGTCGGGGGCGTCCCCCTCGGTGGTCACCTTGTAGGTGTCGTTGATCAGGCCGTTACCCAGCGGGGATATCTCTTTCACGACGCCTTCGATGTCGAAGCGGTTGACGATAGCTTTCAGGTCTTCCATCTGCGAACTGTTTTAGTGTTTGGTTGTATAATCTTTCAAAAATAACAATTATTCACGAAATTCGCAGTCGTTATGGGAAAGAAAAGACACGTTATTCTCGACGCTCTGCGGGGATTCGCGATACTGGGGATTTGCCTGGCCAATTTCCCGGAGTTCTCTCTGTGGACATTCTCCGATCCGGCGGGCTGGACGGCGACGGACAAGATCACTAGGGCCATCCAGACTTTCCTTGTGGACGGCAAGTTCTACACTCTTTTCTCCCTGCTGTTCGGGATGGGTTTCAGCATCCAGCTGGAGAACGCCGGACAGAAGACACGGACTTTCTACCGGAGGATGGTTTTCCTCTTCCTCATAGGCCTTTGCCATCTCCTCTTCCTGTGGAGCGGGGATATCCTCATGCTCTACGCCGTGATGGGGATGCTACTCCCTCTGTTCAAACGGCTTCCGACACGGAAGATCCTCATTTGGGGCGGGTTTTTCCTCGCGCTTCCGGTGATTTGCGCGGCCGTCTTCGGGACTAGGCTCTCCGATCCCCTTGAGGCTGAGCAATGGAGAATCTGCGCCCTGTACGGCATCACCGAGGCGAATTTCGGGATGTGGCTGGCGGATATTCATAACTACAAGGGTATGCTCCAGTTCCTTCATCAGGGGGCGGTCGAGAGGATGTGGGAGTTCGTCACGAGTTACCGCTTCTTTAAGGTGTTGGGTCTGTTCCTGATCGGGTACGCCGCCGGCAGGGAAAAGATCTTCGCCGACCTCGGCGCCTGGAAGGGTTTGTTGAGGAAAATATTCATTTACGGGCTGACGCTGGGAGTCCCCGTGAGTATCGCTTACACTTGGAGCTCGATGGCGGGGGAGCCTCTCGGTCCGGTGGCTCATAGCGTTTTCTACCTGCTGAGCGTCTATCCGATGGGATTCGCCTACGCCGCCGGTTTCTGCCTGCTCTTCTCTCGCTCGCCGGAGGGTAGGGGATGGCTGCTTCTGACAAAGCCCGGCCGCATGGCCTGCACCAATTATCTCGGTCAGTCTTTCCTGGGGGTCCTGCTGTTCTATGGGATCGGGTTCGGCCTTGGAGGTAAGGTCGGGCTTCTAGCGACCGAGGCTATCGCCCTCGGTGTCTATGCCTTCCAGATCTCTTTCAGCGCGTTGTGGCTCAAGTATTTCCGTTTCGGGCCGGTAGAGTGGGTCTGGAGAATGCTGACCTACGGCCAGAGGCTCCCTCTCAGGAATCAGTAGCCCTTTAGCAATAGATATGAATCACAATATCTCAAGCGCTATCGCGGCGCAGGCCTCGGCGTCGGCGAGGGCGTGGTGGTGGTTTGTCAGGTCGTAGCCGCAGGCGGCGGCCACGGTCTGGAGTTGGTGGTCGGGTAGCAGCCGCCCGAAGCGGCGCCTCGACGCCGACAGGGTGTCACGGAACTCGTAATATGGGTAGTCCATCTGATACACCCTGAACACCGCTTTGAGGCAGCCCTCGTCGAACCGGGCGTTATGCGCCACGAGGGGCAGGCCCTCGATCAGCGGCTCTATCCTGGCCCAGACCTCGGAGAAGACAGGGGCATATTCAGTGTCCTCCGGCCCCAGTCCGTGGACTTGCCGGCAGTACCATTGGTAATACTCCGGCTCGGGATGGATCAGGCTGTAGAAGCGGTCGGTGATCTCCCCGCCACGCACCACAACCACCCCAACGCTGCAAACGCTGGACGGGCACTCGTTCGCCGTCTCGAAATCTATCGCCGCGAAATCAGTCATATCGTTTCAGCATTTCTTTAATCTCGGCGTGGACTTCGTCGCGTAAGCTTTCCGGTGACAGCACCTCCACCTCCTTGCCGTGACTGAGAATCTCCTGCATGAAGTCGTATGTGGAGGCCAGTCTGTACTTGAATACGCTGTATTCCCCGGTGGTCTCTATCTCCTTCTGGGAAGGATGAAGCGGCAGGGAGCGGAAGTACTTCACCTGACTCGCGGCCACCTTGAGTTCCACGCTTTCAACAGGGACGTCAACGCCGACAATGACCCCGAAAAACCTTGAGAAGAAGTCAGCCCCGTCGAAATCTTCTGGCATCTCGAGAGGGATGTCCAATTCCTCGACGTTATGGATACGGTCCAGAGCGTATATCCTCAGAAACTCATCCTCGCTTCTCGCCAGCAGATACCATCTCTGCCTGAAGAGTTTGAGGCAGTACGGGTGAGCCTTGAACGAGCTGGGCTCGGGGCTCGAATAACCTTGGTAGGTCAACTGAATGGCCTTGCCGTCTTTCATCGCTCCGACGATTGGCGTGAGCCATTTCTGGCTCGACGGGATTGTTTCGAAGAGGATACGCTCCCGAAGGCTTCCAGCCTCATTCACCATGTTGTTCATGGATAGAGATTCAAGGAGCCACTGTTTGATGGCGTCACCCTCGATGTCCTCGCTGTCGATATAATAGCCCAGAGTCCGGTCATTTTTGATCTCTATCCCGAACATGTCCAGGATGGCCTCCCTGTGGTTGTGGAAGGTCCTTTCCGCCATCGGCTTGCCGTCGTCATTGAATGAACTGTTCTCCCAACAGCGACTGATGTCTTGCATCGAGATGTGTCCCCTCCGATTGATAGTGTCAATCAGCCAAACGTATCTTTTGAAAAAGTTCTTCGCCATATTCTCACGTTTTCCGGATACAAAGATAATGATAAAAACTGCCGAAATGTGGCAGTTGTATTGAAATCGGTTTCATCAGAAGCCGATTTTCCGGAGGGTTTGAGCGGAAGCGATATTCTCCTCCGCGCACAACATCCTGATCTCGGCGAAGTCGGGGTCGTCCGGGCCGATGATCGCCCTGACTTCTTTCTTCCGGGCGATATTCTCGATTTGGCCGCCTGAGAAATCGAATTCGGTGGCCAGTCGCTCGGCTTCCGTCTCGGAGAGGGAAGGGATCATCGTCCTCCAGATGGAGACCTTCGCCTCCACGGACGGCTTCTCAAAACGGATTTTGTACAAGAAACGCCTCTCAAAAGCCTTGTCCAGGTTGGTGGTCAGGTTCGTGGTGGCGATCAGTATCCCGTCCAAATCCTCCATCTCCTGCAGGATGATATTCTGGATGGAATTCTCCATCTTGTCCACGGCCCGTTCAGCCCCTTCCTGACGTATGCCGAAGATGGCGTCCGCCTCGTTGAAAAGCAGGATCGGAACCATGCCGCCGGCTTTCACCGTTTGCCGGTAATTGTCAAAGACCTCCTTGATGTTCTTCTCGCTTTCGCCTACCCAGCAACTCTTGATTTTGGAGACATCCACGATGAAAAGGTTCCGGCCGCTCTTCCTGGCTATTTGGTAGACGGTCTCCGTCTTTCCTGTGCCAGGTCCGCCGTAGAAGAGGCAGGTGAAGCCCGTCCGCAGGCCCTTTGCCTTCATCCGTTCTCGAATATCGTTGAAGCGCTCCTCACTCAGGAGTTCCTTAAGTTGCTCCACCTGACGGCCTTCCGGGATGTTGTAAAACAGATCTTTCCGTCCGATGGTTCCGGCCGGAAGTTTCCGTGAAGCCGACACCTTGGGGGCTTCTTTGCGAATGCCTCCGACATCGGCGAAGACTTCCTCTTTCACCGCGTCACGGATCTTGAAGTAGTCTTTGGTCATCATTCCATTGAAACCTGTGTATTCGATGACCTTATCGCGCTGGAGTTTAAGATCTTCCCTTAATGAATCAGTCCGGAGTTCATCCAGTTCTTCTTCCTCCAGGTAATCGTCGACGTTGTGCCAACCAACCATGTCGTCGTCCTCGAACCAGTAACGGGAGACCAGCCCATAAAATAAAATCCTCTCGGAATAATAGACATCCTCCAAATACTTCTTTACAGCCTTGGAAACGCTTGTGTCTGGATTGTTCTCGAACAGGGCGATCATTTCCTCGTCAAGTTCCATCGAACTCAACTCGCCATCACTCCTGATGCTCAACAGTTTCTTCATCCGGGACAGAATCTTGCCCGTGGAAAGCCCCGAGACGGGTTCGGGTTCCACTGGTCTGTTGCCTTTGAGGGCCTTCAAGACTTCTTTCGGGATGTGGATGCGAAGATCCTTATCCATACGTATGTACCCATTCTTCCTGAGATACTCCAAGTCGGAGTCATAGGTGAGGAACTGGAGATATTCCATGCCAAGAAAGGACGCGATGACCTCGCCGTCAATCCTGTAACGGGCGGACTTCTGGACGACGGCAGTCAGGATGAGCACCTGCATTGTACTCATGCCGAGAACCTGTTTCAAGACCCGCAACTCCGCCGCCGCTTTCTTTGTCGTGGCGGGAGTGATCTTGATCGCGCAGTTATCTTCGTCCTTCATCTTTTCTGAGAGGGCGAACATACATTCGATGATGGTCTTGCTCATTCTTTCTTCTGTTTTTTCGCGAAATAAAGGGGTTTTGCTGCCGAAATGTGGCAGGATGAGATAGTTTGAACCTTGGCCCAGAGTCGAACTGGGGTCTTTTCCCATCCAATATGAAACGTCCTACCGCTAGACGACCAAGGCTTTATGTGAATGGTACATCAAGGCCCTTTTTGAGCTTCAATGTGCTTGACAATCGCGGACACTTCTTCCTTACTGATGTATCCACCTTGCATTCGCTCCAGATTATTTCCTTGGCTAAACAGCAAATCTCCTCCGCCGATTAGTTTCTCAGCCCCCGGCTGATCCAGTATCGTCTTAGAGTCCTCACGGGAACTCGTTCGAAAAGCGATTCTTGTCGGGAAGTTGGCTTTGATGAGACCTGTTATCACATCCCGGGAAGGTCTCTGTGTGGCAATAACCATGTGGATTCCAGCGGCGCGACCTTTTTGGGCGAGACGAATAATAGATTCTGTAATCCGATTGGTAAGCTCCTTAACTTTCTTCTTATATTCCTTATTGGCCCCAAAAGCCACGGTCAAGTCGGCGTATTCATCAATAAAGCATACGATGTATGGGAGTTTATTGTCCGATTGCTTGTTGTAGTCGCGGACGTTCTTCACCTGTGCCGCTAAAAGGGTCCCGTACCGGTCTTCCATTTCCTCGCAAAGACCGGTCAGGACATTGGCCGCATCCAGCGCGCGAGTGGCGATCGCCGTGTTACGCCATAGGTAATGATTGATCAGCGCTCCGTATTCGCTAAACTCGACCATCTTAGGGTCTATGAAGACGAACCGCAGTTCATCTGGCCTTTTACTAAAAAGGAGGGATGCCACCATCGAATGGAGGCTTACGGATTTCCCTTGTTTTGTGGCCCCGGCAGCGAGAATGTGAGGAGCGTCCACAAGGTCGATGACCTTGGTTTCTTGATCTTTAGTATAGCCAATGGCTAAAGGAAGTTCAGCCGCGCTGTCACGAAAGGTTTCGCTCCCCAGAAGGCTTTTCAGGGGAACTATTGAGTGATGATCTTCGTGGTTGTTCAGCAAAGACAGACTTGGCAAAGTGTACTTGGGTAATATGTCCATTTCTTTAACTGTTGTTTGATGCCACAAAGGTAGGCTGCCCGAGTGCCAAAGCATGGCAGGGCGAAATAGCGAATCAAAAATCACCGCCAAGCACAACTGCCAACCTTCGGCAGGGAGGGACATTATCTTTGCCGCGAATATTTATGGCATATGACAGACAAACTGAACTTCTGGAAAGAAGCGAACAAACGAATGAGGAAATACTTGGAGGGTGGGTATGAGGTTTACTCAAATCTTGAAACGATGAACGGGATTTACTCCGACATCCGGGAATTAGAGAATGCTTACTGGAATGACTCTCTGACAGATTTTAGCGTTCAAGACGATGATTTGGAATATGAACTTAACGAGGCGTTAGCGGATGCGAATTGCTTGATGTTTATGGTGGAGTTGAAATATGATGGTTATAAGACCATCCTCGAGTATGCGAAAATCCATCCTGGATTAAAGGATGAATGTCTGGAGTTTTATTTCCCCGATGGAGATTATTCAATTTAGACAACTAATAAAATGAAGAAAGAATTCTGGCGCAAGGCGCCACAGTGCTCATCCTGCGTGTACCACCGTCCGGAAGGGAAAAGGCCCCATTCAGTAGATCCTGACACTATCTGGAAAGAGTCTTGTTTCATCTGCGGATTCTCTTTTTGGCCGGAGTTAGAAGAAGCGGAGATATGCTTTGATTATGCGAGTCAGCGCAAAGACTCGGCAATGGTAGATAAGGCCGAAAAGGACAGATGGGCGAAGAAGCATATTTGTTCACGATGCGCGTTCTATGAAACCAATGGCTTTGAATACTTTGATCATCCAGAAATAGGGAAATACGAAGCCTGGAATGCTGATTTCCGATGCCGAGGTTATATCCATATCATTGATAACGACCATAATTGTTTCTGCTCTTCATTCTTATCGTTGGAGCAGTGGGCAGAAGTCGAGTCTACTCCCATCTATGAAGGACAACGAATCCGCAAGTGGGAGGAGTTCCGACGGGTAAATTCTCTTTGCGCCATGCATGAAATGAAATAACTAACTGTCAGAATATAAATCGGAATTTGATTGGACCAATGGCAAAGAAAATACATATCGTAAGTGAAGAGTGGATGATTACCGCATTAGACATGGTAAAAGCAGAAGATGATGTGGTTGTCGCGTACCCTGTTCCTATGGGTATGCACTATATCCCGGAGTCCTTGGACTCCATGGAACTGATGAAGACCGCGATTTCCTGGAAAGACTCCTCCCTTTATTGGAAGTTGATGTATTTCGCGGAACGACTGGAAACATACAAATCGGACGGTCAAGTCGTCGTTTGGCATGCTCAAGACGCCGATTCAAGACTCCTCCTGTATGCTATATCTGAATGGTGTATGGCTGGTTTGTCCCACATAGACCTTACCCCAGATGGGTATGTTCCAGAGGTGCATCACCCGGAAGTGAAACATGATTTGGATGAGTACTTCGATCCGGAAGTGTTTTCACCGGGAATGATGTCATCACAGGACTTAAAAGCTCTGGTAGGGACGGAAAAGCCGGTTACGGATGAGGAGCGTAAGGAATACCATAGGCAGTGGACTGAATGGGGCGGAGAGGATTCCTTCGACAGCGTCATTGTGGTGGACCAGTACGGTC
Source organism: uncultured Bacteroidia bacterium (assembly GCA_902797035.1). Lineage (GTDB taxonomy): Bacteria > Bacteroidota > Bacteroidia > Bacteroidales > UBA932 > Cryptobacteroides. The sequence continues at coordinate 33,126 of CADBRH010000027.1, forward strand.
AATTGTACCAAACTTACAGGACTTTTGTCTACTCGGCCATTTTCACCGTCCTGCCAAAGGATAAAGAAATGTCGATTGCCCGCTTGTGTAGTGAGGTGATGGATTATCATCCCCAATTGAGGGGTTCCTACATCATCGAGACCATCATCAAGATGGCCGATGAGACCTTGATCAAATGGTGCGACCGCAATAAAAATGGAGAGAGTTACGATCTCGTTAAATCTACCGTCCGTCAGTATAAAACCGACGTGGCCGGAAACTGGCTCTACTGCCCTGAGGATTTTCTGTATCATTTTGCTAATAACGCCGGTAAGAAGCTGCACATCTCCGAAGAAGCGAAAGCCCAAGAATACAATCGCATGCGTCAGGATCACGACAACCTGTATGGGCGTGGCCATCTGGCTCGAGAAGAAAGGAGAAAGGCGGAGGATGAACGCGATGAACGGAATCTCGTTCGTTGGGCAGGGGCGTTTAACGCCAATTGGAGTTGGCGCCACTTGATGTCGGTTATGCATACGAAGCTGGAAATGATGGAGGATTATATGCGTCACTGGTCCTACATTGCAGATGGTCCGGTTTACGCTGACCAGATCCAACGTGCCATTCGATTGATCGAGATTTGTCTTGTATGGGGTGGAGAGAATGATTATAAGTTAAAACCCGGTGAGCAGGAGGATACCGAATACCTGAATCCTGAGCACTTTCCACACTATGTCAACACCAGAAACGCAAGGCGTTTCCACGGCCCCGACTACGACGGCCACCACTTCTGGAGTGAAGCCCAACGTATTCGCTTCGACAAAGCCTGGAACCTCCTCTGGGAAATGCTACGCGTAAAACTATTGACTTGGGAGGACTGAAATGGAATTGAACAGATGGATTGAAGACCTTGATCATTGGTGCCCGGCCCAGATATATTATTATTTCGAGGATGCCGCCGGCGGCCGATGGTGCATCTATTTACGTTGGCGGCATCAAGATCCGTGGACGGCTGAACTGGTTCGTTGTGACGAGAACTGGGACTTTGTCTGGGAGTGTCCTGACAATAAGATTCTTTTGGAAAACGAACCGCGAATTCCAGGTAAACAAATGGGATATTACAGAGCCCAGGAATACTCAAACTTAATGGAGCGAGTCCTTGAGATTGTTAAACCGCGAATCCCGGAATTGAATTAATTCAGACTCCTGTCGAGTTTTGGCATAACAATGATTCTACTTAGCTGATATGGCGCAGGAAGTAATCAGAATGCGAGATATGCGGTTCGATCCGGAACTGTTCCGCAACTATATGAGCGGAACGGTCCTGGACGAGCTGCTTTGCGGTTATAAGGGATTACCCAAGGGGGTCAACTATATGATTATCGGCGATCCGGGCGTGGGCAAGACTACCATCATCCTGGACCTGCTCTCCAATATCCGAATTCTGAATCCGGGCACACGGGTCCTCTTCATCAGCGCGGAGATGAATGAGATTGACCTGGCGATCTATGTCCAGCGTTTCCCGAAGTTCCAGGACCTGGACATCCTCTTCATAGAAGCCAATTTCGATGAAGAAGATAATACTCACAACCTTGAGACCGTCAGGGCCACGCTGGAGCAAGGTTGGGACATCGTTGCCATCGACTCATTCTATGAGTTGCAAGGCATTATCAAGGATGAGGAGAACTACACGCTGAAGAAGGCAGAGAGC
>CADBRH010000028.1 GCA_902797035.1 uncultured Bacteroidia bacterium
AAGGACAACGTCACCATCATCGGCGGCCGCTATGGTCTCTCCTCCAAGGACACCACCCCCGCCCAGATCGTGGCCGTCTTCGACAATCTCGAGCTGAACGAGCCCAAGGCCGATTTCACGATCGGCATCGTGGACGATGTGACCTTCAAGTCCCTCGCCATCAAGAACGAGATCTCGATCGTGAAGCCCGGCACCACCGAGTGCAAATTCTACGGGCTCGGCTCTGACGGTACCGTCGGCGCCAACAAGAACACCATCAAGATCATCGGAAGCCACACCCAGAAGTATTGCCAAGCCTATTTCGACTACGACTCGAAGAAGTCAGGTGGTTACACCTGCTCTCACTTGCGTTTCGGCGACCTTCCCATCAAGGCGCCCTATCTAGTGAGCACACCCGACTTCGTGGCCTGCCACGTCCCGTCCTATCTTGAGAAATACGACGTGCTGAAGGGCGTGAAGGAAGGAGGCACCCTCCTCCTCAACTCCCTGTGGGACGAGGCCGAGACCGTCAAGAGGATCCCCGACAACGTGAAAGCCGTCATCGGCAAGAAGCGTATCAAGCTCTACATCATCAACGCCACGAAGATAGCCGCGGAGATCGGGCTCGGGAACAGGACGAACACCATCCTACAGTCAGCCTTCTTCAAGATCACCGGCATCATCCCTTACGAGGACGCTGTCAAGTACATGAAAGACGCCATCGTCAAGAGCTACGGCAAGAAGGGAGAGAATGTCGTGAATATGAACTACGCCGCGGTCGACCGCGGAGGCGAGTACACCGAGGTGACCATTCCCGCCGAGTGGGCCGAGATCTCGGCGAAATTCGAGACCCCGAACAAGGATCGTCTCGCTCCCGCCTTCGTTAAGGAAATCGCTGACGTGGTCAACTCCCAGAATGGCGACTCACTGCCTGTCAGCGCCTTCCTTCCTTACATGGACGGAACGATGCCCGCCGGGACCGCCGCCTACGAGAAACGCGGCGTCGCGGTCACAGTGCCCACATGGGATCCCGAGAAATGTATCCAGTGCAACACTTGCGCGTTCGTCTGCCCCCACGCCGCCATCCGTCCGTTCCTTCTCACCGCCGAGGAGGCCGCCAAGGCCCCCGCGGGCCTCAAGAAGACCCAGGGTAAGGCTGTCCTGAAGGAATATGTCTTCGCCCTCGCCACATCGGTCGACGACTGCACCGGTTGCGGCAACTGCGTGGATGTCTGCCCCGCGAAGGAGAAGGCTCTCACCATGGTCTCAGCCCAGGAGCAAGGACAGGAGCAGGAGAACTTCAACTGGCTGTCTTCCAAGGTCGGCTACAAGGACAATGTCGTGAACAAGGCCGCCAACGTGAAGAACTCACAGTTCGCCCAGCCTTTGTTCGAGTTCAGCGGAGCCTGCGCCGGTTGCGGCGAGACCCCTTACATCAAGAATATCACCCAGCTCTTCGGAGACAGGATGATGATAGCCAACGCGACCGGATGCTCCTCCATTTACGGAGCCTCATTCCCCGCCTCGCCTTACTGCGTCAACGCGCAGGGACACGGGCCCGCTTGGCAGAACTCTCTCTTCGAGGACAACGCCGAGTTCGGCCTCGGGATGAAGATCGGATCAGACCGCGCCAGGGAGACTGTCGCCAACCTGATGAGCCAGGCCATCGCCTGCGACTGCTGCTCAGATGAGATCAAGGCTCTCGCCCAGCGGTGGCTCGACAACAAGGAAGACGGCCCCGTGACTCGCGAGGTCGCCGACAAGATCGTTCCTCTCGCCGCTGAGTGCAAGTGCGAGACCTGCGCCAAGCTCATTGAATACAAGAGGTTCATCCCCGCCCGCAGCCAGTGGATATTCGGTGGTGACGGCTGGGCTTATGACATCGGCTACGGTGGTCTGGACCACGTCCTCGCCTCCGGGAAGAATGTCAACGTGCTTGTGCTCGACACCGAGGTGTACTCCAACACCGGAGGACAAAGCTCCAAGTCGACTCCCGCCGGAGCCATAGCCAAATTCGCCGCTTCCGGAAAGAAGATCCGTAAGAAAGATCTCGGAATGATGGCCATCAGCTACGGCTATGTCTATGTCGCCCAGGTAGCCATGGGAGCCTCTCCCGCCCAGTACCTCAACGCCATCAAGGAGGCAGAGGCTTACGACGGGCCGTCCCTCATCATCGCCTACGCCCCTTGCATCAACCATGGTCTGAAGGCCGGGATGGGACTCAGCCAGAAGGAGGAGAAACTCGCTGTCGATTGCGGTTACTGGCATCTCTACAGGTACAAACCAGACCTCGAGGCCCAAGGTAAGAAGCCGTTGAGCCTCGACTCCAAGGAGCCTGACTGGACCAAGTTCCAAGACTTCCTCAAGGGAGAGGTCCGCTTCGCGTCCCTCTACAAGCTCTTCCCCGACAGGGCCCAGGAGCTGCTTTCCCTGACCGAGGAGTTCGCCAAGGTCCGCTACAGCAATTACGCCCGCCTCGCCGGGAAGTGATAAGCGTCTCTATAACGATAAAGCCCGACTCCCCACGAGCCGGGCTTTATTATTGTTCCATTCCTGTCAGCGGATCTCTAACTCAGAGATGGACATCTCGCCGACAGGAAGCGGACCCACCGATTCCAAACGGACATACCTGGCCTTCACGGACGGGAATGAAAGGGTCTGCCAAAGGCTGTGGTCGGGACGGGCAGAGACATCGTCGGGAGGGACGACGCGAGGAGCGGGCGCCTCAGCCACTTTACGGTAAGTCTTTCGGTCGGTGGAGACGGAGATTCGAACCATCGCCGGAGACAAGATATTCCCGGCGTCGGTGTACCAGGCGACATCGCATTCCGAGACGCTCCTCTCGGCGCCCAAATCAACAATTATCCAAGGGCTTGAGTCCCCGATGAAGTTGACCCACCTTGTCAATGGCGATCCGTCGGTCACGCAAATCGCCGGACGGCCACCGTGGAAATCCGGGACCTCGCTGGAAGCTGAAACAGGAGCTCCCAGGGCGTACCCCGGGGCCCTGTTCAGGACTTTCCATCTTCTCTCCGACTTGGTCCCCTCATGAGTGGAGACAGTAAAGACAAGATTGCCGGACGCGGCCTCAGGCACGCCCACGACAATTCTCTTGGAATCCCTGCCATGCGGTTCGGCCTCAAGGGCGAAATGACTCTCATACAGTATGTCGCCGTCAGAGTCGGTCAATGTTGCGGTTATATCCCTTGAAACCGGTCTGTTATCCCTGCTCTCGTTAAGCAGGACGATGGAGAGTTCCTTCTCCCTCCCGGCGATAACATCCTCCATGTAGTCATCCACCACAACCGCCACCGGAGCGAACGAGCTCCTGAACCGCTCCATCACTTCGGGACGGATCACCGGCCTGGTCAGATCAGGGCTAAGAATATCACCTGTCCATGCCTTTTCCGCCTCTTCGAATGAATATGTCAACGATGTGAAATGATGGATCCCGGCTATCTCGGACCTTGTCCTCCAATATTCGGTCAGGACTCCGACACTCCAGGCGTAAAAGTCCCTCCTGTCCTCCCTCGTGGCGTCAGAGGGAAGATTGAAGGCGTAATTAGGCTTCCCGAGGATAGTGGCGTCGCCGTTACGGTTTATCCAGTCCCAACCATACTCGTTGATAATCTTTGTCAGTCCATCCTCCTGCCCTCCGGGATAGAAACTCAAGGAGCCGTCGGTGACAGTCCCGTCATAAGCGTTGAGATAACCAAGGGTAAAGTCACCCTTCAAGAAGAAATACGGGTGGTACTCCCGCACATCCCCCTTGTCCGGATTCGGTGACGTCCAACCCATCTCGAAAGGACGCTCCTGAAAATCAAGTGGTTTGAGAGCGGCGGCGAGATCCCTGAACCAATCCTGGAAACTCTCGTTCTGAAGATCGATTATTACTATGGAAGGATGGGTCCCGCGATCGCGGAGCCAGTCTTTGTACTCAGGGAGAAGAGTCTCCCCGTCACAAAGGCAGGCGTGATCACGATGACGGCTGCCGCATGTCCAGAACGGGTACTCGTCCTGCACCATGAGACCCATCTCGTCGCAGAGGTCGTACCAGAAATCCGGAGCGGCGGATATGCAATTGCGGAAAGAGTCCCATCCGACTTCCTTGAACTGACAGAACAGCTCCCGTACCCACTCCTTGTCCCATGGTTTGTCCCCGCACTGGGGATCATCGAAAAACCGGAACAGGTCTGTGTTCGTGCCGGTAAGGAAACGTTCCTCCCCATTGAGAATGAATCGCTTCCGCTCTGGATCGACTTTAAAAGTCCTCATCCCGAAGCGGCGGGTAAACTCGTCGCCTTCTGTACGGACCGAGACACTGTAAAGCTTTGGACTCTCAGGGGTCCATGAGTCCCTCTCCTTGTCGAAGCCCCGAATTTGAACCTCCGAGATAACCTGTCTCGACTCTCCCGTGACCAAAGGCTGTCCTTTTACCCTCACAACGTCTCGTCCAACCGAAAAGGACACGTCACCGTACACGGGATTATCTCCACCGTTGAACAATGTCGCCCTGACAGTCACCACACCTCGGTCAAGGTCGGACTTAGTCTCGATGTCCGTCACAGCCGGCCATCCCGACTCGATGATGGTGACTGAATCGTAAATGCCGGGATAGTAATGGAGACGCTCGTAATTGCTTCCGTTATGCGCGGTCGGGGAACCGTCGGTGAGGATGTCCTCGACGCATTTGACCCGGACCACGATCTCGTTGTCGGAACCGGGCTCAAGGTATGGCCGGATATCAGTCTCGCTCGAGCTGAAATTGAAAGGATAGAAATCCGCTTTCACCCCGTTGACGAACACAGTCCTCCCGAACTCGGCCTTGGCTATACGAAGGACCACCCTCGGAGGCAGTCTCTTCGGGGCCTTGTAAGTAGTTCTGTACCAAAGCGCTCCCTCAGTCCTGTACTTCTCCTCGGGTGTCATCAGTGGCCAATGGCCGGGAACAGGGATGACATGGTCGAACAAATCGGGGATCCGGTCGGCGTTCCCGTCAGTCGCGACGGCGGCCTCCCAGATCCCGTCCAATGAGATTGTTTCCCTGTTGTTCCCGCACGAGCCACACCCTATTAAAGGGAGGGCCAGAAGGAGGAAGCGCGCGGCGCTAATCCTCACTGACATAGGTGTCGTGCTCAGGGTCAGACTCGGCGTTTTTAATCAGCTCGACGTTCAACCTCTCGACGAACGACAACTCGATCCCGTCATTCGACTTGGCAGGCTTGTACCAGGGCTGTTTCCCGAAATACTCCTTCAGGTCCTCGTCCTCGAAGACATAACCGTGACGGGCGAGTATCTCGTTCCGCATAATGCGGAGTGTCGATTTCTTGTAACGTCTCAGGCAAGCGTTGTCTAGGAGAATCTTCGAGGCGAACTCGAAGCGTCCGGCCGCGGGATCCGACTCCACAAGGATATACGGGTCGCCCGCGCGCTGGAACATCGAGTATTGGTCGAAACGTCCGGGATAGACTTTGAAGCCGGATAGTGTAGGGACAAATTCCCATGATCCCTCCAACCGAGAGCCAGTATCTATTCTCAGTACTCCGGTGGCCAAGTCATTGAAAGTCTCCATCTTGAAATAGACTTTCTTGCCGTTGAAAAGCCCCACACCGTCGTTGATCACGACCGAGTCGCCGGTGGAGTCCACCTTGTATGTACCGTTCAGTCTCGTGTTCATGTTCAAGGCGCTGATCACCCTGGCCGGCATGAGGATCTTTGACATGATTCCGACGAGCTGGTCATTACCGTCATAGAGACATAGAACGTCAAGGCTACCCCCGCGGGCGCGCTTGACGACTAATCCTTCCGGATATGAAAGCTCGGCGTTGGCGTCAGGGCTCTTTTCCAGGATAAAACAATCCTTTTCCCCTTCGACGGGAACAAGCACGAACTCGAGTTTCTCTCCCTCGGCGATGACCTGCATGAGGATTTTCCCTCCATCCCAATTGGAGGCGACATAGTTGTTCCATCCGTCGTACCACTTGGAATCAGACGGAATACTCTGGGCCATGATATTGGCGGAAGCCACACAAAGCAGCGACAATAATAAAAACTTTCTCATATTCTAAAACTATTCGGATGGTGGTTGATATTCAAGGAGATCGCCCGGTTGACAATCAAGGGCTTTACAGATCGCGTCCAATGTGCTGAAACGCACACCTTTGGCCTTTCCCGTCTTCAAGATCGACAGGTTCACGGCCGAGATGCCAATCTTTTCCGCCAGCTCGGCGGAAGTCATCTTCCGCCTCGCCAGCATCACGTCAACATTGACTATAATAGGCATGACTACTTACCCTCCTTTTTCACAGCCTCCTGATCCTCAGGTTTTTCCACGTCCTTTCCTTTCATATATTCAGGAAGGCTCATACCGGCCATCTTGAACAAATCCTGGAGAGGGGGGACCGAACCCATGAGCCCGGAGATGAAATTCGCGGTGGAAGTCTTGCCATCCTTCCCGCCATTGCCGTCCCAGACAGTGACCTTGTCGATCTTGATACCCTTGACGGCCTCGACCTGAGTCTTGACAAGCTCGGGCAGACGGTCGGAGATCATCATGAGGACAGCCTTCTGGGCATCACCCTCGGCGGCGTTGACCAACTGGGCGAAACCGTCCGCCTGCTTGGTCAATATCTCCAAAGTACCGCGGGCCTGGGCCTCCATCTTGGCGAAGATGGCGTCAGCCTCTCCCTTGGCGGTCCTGCGGAGCTTCTCAGCCTCGGCCTCGGCCTCGATGATCAGGCGCTCCTTGTCAATCTGCGCGGGGACGACGATATTCGCCTGCTGGGTAGCTTTCTCCCTCTCGGCGCGGGCAAGCTCGGCGTCGCGCTCGCTCTGGTAAGCCTCCTGAAGAGCCTTGGCCGCTTGGACTTTCTCGGCGGCCACGGCGATACGGGCGGCCTCAGCCTCCTTCTCGCGACGAGTGGCGTCAGAATTGGCGATCTCAATCTTGGAGGTGTTCTCACCCTGGACGGCTAAAGCGTTCGCGGCGGCGGTCTTGATACGGGTGTCCCTCTGTGTCTCGGCGATACGGATATCCTTGTCCCTGTCGGCCTCGGCCTTTCCTATCTCTCCGTAACGGTTCTGCTCAGCCACGCTCTTCTTGGCATCGTTGATAGCCTTGGCGGCCGCCTCTTTACCAAGAGCCTCGATGTAGCCGGACTCGTCACGGATATCAGTGACATTCACGTTGATAAGCTTCAAACCGATCTTGCGAAGCTCTGCCTCGACGTTCTGGCTGACGGCGGCGAGGAACTTGTCACGATCAGCGTTAATCTCCTCGATATCCATCGTGGCGATGACCAGACGGAGCTGTCCGAAGAGGATATCGGTGGCGATGTTCTGGATGCTGTCTGTCGAGAGACCGAGCAGACGCTCGGCGGCGTTTGTCATGCTGTCGGCCTCGGTGGAGATACCCACGGTGAAACGGCAAGGCACATCGACGCGGATATTCTGCTTGGAAAGGGCGTTCGTCAGGTTACACTCGATCGATATTGGCTTGAGGTCGAGGAAGGCATAGTCCTGAAACACGGGCCATATGAAAGCGGCGCCTCCGTGGATGCATCTCGCGGACGAGATTGAGCCGCTCTTGTTCTTCCCGGTCTTACCGTAAATGACAAGAATCTTATCGGAAGGACAGCGCTTGTAGCGCTTCAGGATCGCCGCGAACGTCACGAAGAGCACGGCGACAATAATAAGCAGAAGGGTAATGTCCATGATTATATGTTATTAGAATATTATTGGATATCAGATGATTGTGGGGGTAACCTCCTCGACGAGAAGGGTATGGTCATTGACAACCCCGACCACCTTGATAGGGGTTCCCGTCTGGATGGAGTCACCCTCGCAAAGGGCGTCGTACTCCCTCACGGAGTTATTGATGGTGATCTGGATCTTACCCTCGCCCTTGCGCTCTCCGGGGATGGTCAGATAGACTTTGCCCTCGCAGCCGATAGCTGCCGTGTGGACGTCGATATTCCCGCTCTGCTGCATCCCGCTCAGCCACTTGAAGAGCCACATCACGGCGGCCACGAGGGCGACACCGACAATAACCGCTAGGAACATTAGCAGAAAATCGGAATTGACTTTGTCACGCATAAGGATAGCGGTCCAGCCGAATCCGAGGCAGAAGTTGACGAAGTTGCGGAAAGTGAGAAGATTCATCGAAGGGTCGGCGTCGAATGTTCCGTCTCCCCCTCCGAGATCCACGTCTCCGCCCATATCCATGTCAGTGTCCACCCCGCCTTCTCCCCCGACCCCGAGGAAAGTCAAGACGGTCTGAATCACGAAAATCAGTGAAGCTGAAAGGGTTATAGCCCAGAGGACCTGCATAACCGTACTGAGTGAATTCCACCAAGCGATCATAGTGCTAATAATTAATGTCTTTCGCGAATATATAAATAATTTACGAAAGACAATAATTTTTTCAAAAATTTCGTAAAATTTTACTCGACTGTCTTACCAGGCATCTGGACGAGTTCAACGAAGTTTCCGGAGTTATACAATTTGGCGGCGGCCTCCTTGAGAGTCTCCTTGGAGATGGCGGAGACAGCCTCCTCGTATTCCTTGTCGTAGTCGTAGCCGTACCTGAGGTACCTGACCAGATTACTCAGCCAGTAGCTGTTGTTGATGCGGCTCTCTGGAATATTCTTCTTGAAGTTCTCGACCGTGCGGGTGAGTTGCTCGTCGCTGGGGCCGTTCTCGGCGATCTTACGGAACTCGTCGCGCGCCATCGTCTTTAGCGCGTCAGCCTTCTCGGGCTTGCACTGGAAAGCGACCTCAAGGATGTATACCGGCTCAGGCTCAAGTCCTGCGCTGGCGCTGGTGGAAGCCCCGTAGGTTCCTCCCTCATCCTCCCTCAGGGTCTCGACATAGACCTGGTCAAGGACATAGCTGACAGCCTTCGCCATGACCTCATCGCGGACCGTGTAGGGGGCGTAGGAGGAATAAACCTGGAAGACAGTCGACTTGGGAGTCTCCATGTCGGTATGGAAGGTCTTAATGTTCTCTCCCTTGACCAGACCGGGAGTGACCTTCTTGATCCCGGGGGCCTTTCTGCCCTTCGGAAGCGAGCCGATGTATTTCTCGACAAGAGGCTTGAGTGTCTCGGGATCAACATCGCCCACGATGACCATGTTGGCTCCGGCGACATCGGCGAACAATCCGCGGTAGTTTCTCTCCGCGGTCTCCATGCTGGCCCTGTCGAAGGTCTCCATGGAGATGAACTCCCTTCTCGGGTTATTCCCGTAGAGATAATCATTCAACTCCTTCTGCAATATGAAGTCAGGGGTGCCTAAAGCGTTCGGCAGAATGGCCTTCAGCTGCGCCACGGCGTTGTCCCACTCGTCCTGGTCGAACCTCGGGTCCGTGAACTCCAGATAGAGGAGCTGCAACGCTGTCTCGAGATCCTTCACTGAAGATGACCCGGAGACCCCGCTGTACAAGGCGTCAATGTACGAGTTCTCACTCAAATTCTTGCCGGACAGCATCTTGGTGACGTCGGTGCCCTTGAACTTGGAGATCCCCTGCATGGACTCGAACACACCATAGATGGTACTGTCGAAAGAGGGGATATCCTCGGTGGAGATCAAGGTCTGTCCACCCGGTTTGTAGATGTTGAACAAGATCTGGTCCTTCTTGTGGCTTGTGGGAAGGACGACGACTTTTACCCCGTTCTTCAATGTCCATTCTGAGGCGCCGAAAGCGGATGGACGGGTTTTCTTGACCTTGGAGCCCTTAAGCGCGGAAGGGTCGAGGAAAGGCTCGGCGGCCGCTTCGGCGGCAGGGGCCTCAATCTCGGCGGCCTTCGCCTCGGCGATCGCGGCCAGTAGCGCCTCCTTGTCTGGAGTAGCTATCCCTTCCTTCTCGGGTCCGCTGTAAATGACCACGAGATTGGATTCGGGAATCAATCTGCCTAACATTTGGTTGAGGATAGACGCGTCGATCTGGTCCAGGAAAGCCTTGGCCACCTGGTACTCTGTCTGAGGCTCCATGTAGGCCTTATTGTCGAAGAAATTGCTGATCAGAGGGTGGACGAACTCAGGGTTCTTTCTGGTCTCAGCCTCGTTGACGGCCTTCTCCAAATTGGCGAGAATGTTATCCTTCGCCCTGCCGATCTCCGCGTCGGAGAACCCGTGACGGGTCATCTTCTCGACATCGAGGAGGAAGGCCTTGTAGCCGCCGATGATGTTGTCCTCTTTCAGGGCGACCTGCGCCTGGACGGCCTCGAAGGCCTCGCAGAGTTTGCCGATCCCGAACGCCGCCTGGAGATAAGGGGCGTCCGCCTTGGAGGTGACGTCGGTGAAGCGCTCGTTCATCACGCTGGAGATGATCGTCTCGATCAAATCGATGGAATATCCGGCAGGAGTGCTGTTCATCGCCTCGTCACGAGCGTCGCTCTCCCACATCACCGCTATGGTGGGGACAGTCGTCTCGGGGTCTGTCAGGATACCGACGCGAGGCTCGGTGAAGTCCGGCATCGTGATCTTGTCCTTAGGCTTGGGGTTCTCAGCGGCGGGGATGTCGGCCCAGACGCTCTTTATCTTCGCCTCCACGGCGTCCACGTCGATGTCACCCACGACCACCACGGCCTGCATGTCGGGGCGGTACCATGTCCGGTAGAAATTGACCAGGCTCTCGGGCTTGAAGTTCTCGAGGTTCTCCTTGCTGCCGATGAGGGTGCAAGTGGAATACTTGGTGTCCCCGTAATAATAAGGGAGGGACTTCTCGTAGGTCCTCCACTGGGCGTTGCGGCGGCTGCGCCTCTCCTCGATGATGACAGGCCTCTCCTTGTCAATCTCCACAGGGTCATTGGTCACGAAATGGGAATAGTCGTGGAGAATCAGGAGGCAGGTGTCAACTACCGTCTCTCTCACGAGCGGGATGTTGTTGAGCATGTACTGCGTCTGGTCAATCCCTGTCGACGCGTTGACGTTGCCCCCGAAGGACGCCCCGATGCTCTGAAGCCACTCGAGAAGGGCCTTCCCTGGGAAGTTCTTTGTGCCGTTGAAGCACATGTGCTCCAGGAAATGGGCCAGACCGTCCTGGTCGGGTGTCTCCTGGATGGCGCCCACGTTGGTCGCCAGATAGAACTCCGCCCTCCGGGCGGGTTTGTCGTTGTGCCTGATGTAATAGGTCAGGCCGTTATCTAACTTACCCACTCTGACAGCTGGATCGTTAGGAAGCTGCTGGGCGCCGGCGGCGACAGATGTGAGGAATAGGGCCGCGGCTAAGATTGTCTTGATATATCTCATGATAGTCTTTCGGTGAAAAAGCCCCGCGCCATGGCGCGAGGCTCGTTTTTAAAGCTGGACCAGATTACTCGCCCGGGGAAATGGCGCCCATAGGGCAAGCGTCGGCGCAAGTGCCGCAATCAATGCAAACATCGGGATCGATGGTGTAGACATCACCCTCGTGGATGGCTCCCTGAGGGCACTCACCGGCGCAAGTTCCGCACGCGATGCAATCAGTCTCTGAAATCTTGTAAGCCATAATTAGTTCTAATTTTCGCGAATATAATAAAAATATAAAATAATCAATCTATCCAACCTGTCAGGAAGAGGTTCATTATAGGCCTCGACGGCGAGTTTGTGGTCAACGTCAGGATGACGAGGCACTCCCCTTTCGGGAACGCGGAAGTGTCGAGAGTCACCTCGAGCCTGCCCTTCGCCCCGGGAGCGACATCCTTGAACGTAGAGGCGGTCAGCCTCGAGCTCTCCGAATCCACCTTGTACACCTTGAAAGGGCTCTTGCCCTTGTTGGTTATCTCGAAAGCGCCGTTGACCCTGGTCCCGGCCTTGACCTTTCCGAACGAATATGTGCTCTCGGCCGCCACCGGCACCGGGGCGGAGTCGCGTTCCTCCTTGGTGAGAGACGAGAAATCCTCCTTGGTGACGGTGTAGATTCCTATCTTCGACTTGCCGGCCCCGAGAAGTGGGTTTGGATCGGCCACAAGGGCCTCAGTCCCAGCGTCTTCCGCCCGGTTCGCCGCGGAGGGTGAAACAACGGCTCTGAGCGACCGCCCGTCCACCACGGGAGTGGCGTAGTAATAGTTCTTCCCCCAGTGATTCCTGTCGGAAGTGACGGTAAAAATGAGTTTCGCGGTTTCCCCAGCGGGAATCGGGTTTCTGGACAGCCTCACGGAGAGCCCCTCGCTCACATCCTCGAACTTCACGTCGATGGCCTTCGCCCCGAGATTGGCCACCATCACCTCGCCGCTTTTCCGCTGCCCCTGGGAGAGATTACCGCCCTTTATGTCAACGGTCTTGAGACCAAAGTCTCCGAAGCGGACCGGATACATCTCCTTGAAGGACAGTTTCTTCTTATGGCTCTCGCCGCGAAGCCGCAGGATGACCGGCTGCTTCGGCTCTGAGAAATACACCGTCAGGTTCTTGTCGAAAGGATATCCTCCCTCATCATTCTTGTATGTCGCCTTGATGGATCCTTTCTCGCCTGGTTTCAAAGGCTGGCGGGTCCATTCCACATCGGTGCAACCGCAGGAGGAGACCACGTTATAAATCACCAGAGGCTTCTCTCCGACATTGGTGACAGTGAAAGTGGCGGAAACCGGGCCGTCAGTTACAAGGATGTCGCCGAAATCGTGAACAGTCTTGTCAAGACGCGCCACACCGCCGAAGACATTGTCGGCGCCGGAGCCCTGGGCGAAAACGAGGCCGACGGGCACCGTCACGAGAAATGACATTATCAATATATTAAAAAGCGACTTTCTCATCGTTCCTGACATAACCGTGGAAAGGCTATTGCAAAATCCTTTCCAAACACACTCGGTAAAGCTACAAAGATACTTTTTCAAATCAAGCCAAAAGTTCGTAAATTCGCGTGATTTTTATCGCGAGAATTTTTGAGATGGCAGAGAAACGGACTTTCGAGGACTATAACGACACCCATATAAAGACCCTGGAAGGCGTCGAGCACATCCGGCGCAGGCCCGGAATGTATATCGGACGCCTTGGAAACGGGTCAAATCCTGGGGACGGCATCTATGTTCTGCTCAAGGAGATCGTAGACAACTGCATTGACGAGTTTTCCGCGGGATTCGGGAACAAAGTGCTCATCGATATTGAAGGGAACCAGGTCAGAGTCAGGGACTTCGGCCGGGGCATCCCGCTCGGCTCGGTCGTCAAGGCCACCAGCGAGCTAAACACCGGCGGCAAATTCGACGACAAGGTATTCAAGAAGTCCGTCGGTCTCAACGGAGTGGGCACCAAAGCCGTCAACGCCCTTTCCGAGAGTTTCTATGTAGAGTCTTTCCGTGAGGGTGAGAGCTCCTGGGCAAGCTACACCAGGGGCGAGCTCACAGGTAGCGGGAAAAAGGAGAAAGTCAACGAGAAGAACGGCACCCTCGTGGTGTTCACACCGGACAACGAGATGTTCGGGGGGGTCGAGTTCAACATGGACTATGTGGAGACCATGGTCAAGAACTACTCCTATCTCAAGAAAGGCCTGACCCTCGTCCTCAACGGCACACCTTACAAATCCGAGAACGGCCTTCTCGACCTTGTGCGGGAGAACATGTCCGAGACTCCCCTCTATGAGCCAATCCACCTCGAGGACGACGACATCGAGATTGTCCTGACCCACGGGAACTCCTACGGGGAGAATATCTCCTCGTTCGTCAACGGCCAGCACACGCGAGACGGAGGCACCCACCTCGCCGCTTTCAGGGAGGCTATAGCCAAGACCCTGAAAGACTATTTCAAGAAAGACTATAAGCCAGAGGACTGCCGACAAGGCATCATCGGGGCGATCAGCATCCAGATCCAGGAGCCGAATTTCGAGGGTCAGACCAAGACAAAGCTGGGATCCACTTACATGTGGGAGAAATACAAGACCGACGATCATGGAAAGAAAATCCAGAACGCCGACGGTTCCCTGGAGATAGACCGCGGTCCGACCATCCGCTCTTTCGTCAATGATTTCGTCGCCCGCCACCTGGACAATTACCTTAGAATCCATCTTGATCTCGTCCCGATCATCGAGAACAAGATCAAAGAGTCCCAGGCCGAGCGGGAAGAGATAGCCGGCATCCAGAAAAAAACCCGCGAGAGGAACAAGAAGGCCAATGTCTATAACAAGAAGCTCCGCGACTGCCGCTACCACTTCTGCGACAAGATGCCCAAGGACAAGGAAGACATGGCCGAGAGGACCAGCATATTCATAACCGAGGGAGACTCCGCCTCCGGAACAATCACCAAAGTGAGGGACGCCAATTACCAGGCCGTGTTCAGCCTACGCGGCAAACCCATCAACTGTTACAAGGAGAGCCGGAAGAAAGTGGCCGAGAACGAGGAGCTGAACCTTCTTGTCTCCGCCCTCGGGGTCGAGGACGACCTTGACAACCTCCGCTACAACAATATCATAGTGGCGACCGATGCCGACGATGACGGGATGCATATCAGGATGCTGGTGCTGACATTCTTCATGAAATATTATCCGGACCTGATCCGCCGCGGGCATGTGCATATCCTCCAGACTCCCCTGTTCAGGGTAGCCAACAAAAAGGAGAGGCGATACTGCTATTCCCCGGAGGAGAAGGACAAGGCCGTCAAGGCTCTCAAGACAGCCGTGCAGATCACCCGCTTCAAGGGACTGGGAGAGATCTCGTCGAACGAGTTCGTGGACTTTATCGGGGATGACATGAGGCTTGACCTTGTGAAACTATCCGATGAGGAGTCGATCTCCGACATCATGGAGTTTTACATGGGCGACAACACTGTCGACCGGCAGAACTTCATCAGGGCGAACCTCAAGTCAGAGGAAGAGCTTGAGGATGTGAACATTTAATATTCATCTCATGACACGTTGGGCAAGATTCTGCGGTTGGGCGCTTAAGAGACTGGGATGGACCACTGTCGGCGGTCCGGTTCCCGAGAACAAGGCTGTTATTCTCGGGGTTCCCCACACATCGGCAATGGATTTCGTCATCTCATACCTGTTTTACACACAGTTCGGTGCTCAGAAGGCCAAGGTCATGATCAAGAAGGAGTTCTTTTTCTGGCCGTTCGGGCCGCTTCTCAGGAAGATGGGAGCCGTCCCGGTGGACAGGTCCAACGCCGCCTCGATGGTGAAAAGCCTCATCGGGGAGATGGAGGGAGAAGACACTTTCATCCTGGCGATAGCCCCCGAAGGCACCCGCAAGGCCACCAAGAGATGGAAGACCGGCTACCACCTGATAGCCAAAGCGGTCGGATGCCCTGTCTATCTCGGATATTTCGACTGGGGCAGGAAAAGAGTGAGCGCCGGAGAGAAGGTGGAGCTCACGGACGACGCCAGGGCCGACACCGAGAGAATTCAGGCGATTTATGAGGGGATGAGATTGCAAGGAAAGCATCCCGAAGGCTACACCACCTGTTAAACAAAAAACTATGGCGATCCGTAACCCGTTCAAACAAAGCAAGGAGAATTATGTGACCACCCTCTCGAAACTGTTCGAGATGGCGACCGACACTTACGGCGGCAGACCACTGTCCTGTTTCGTCGACGGAGGTCAGGAATATACCTACACCAGTTTCAGGCACAAGTGCCTGGAGCTTTCGCATCGCTTCAACCGTTTCGGGATCAGCGCCGGGGACAAGGTGGGCATCCTTTCCAACAATATGCCCAACTGGACCGTGGCGATGTTCTCCTGCGTCCCCTTCGGCAGGGTAACGGTCCCGATCCTTCCGGATTCCTCAGAGAGCGAGGTCACGAATATTCTCACCCATTCCGAGTGCAAGGCGCTGTTCATCTCGAAGCGCCTGATGAAGAAGCTTTCGGACGAGGTCAAGGATAGGCTCACCCTCGTGATCGACATCGAGACCTTCGAGTTCATCAAGAAAGATGACCATGCTTTCACATGCGAGGGCCGCTCCTCAGAGCCCCAGGCGGACGATCTAGCCTCAATAATCTACACCTCAGGCACTTCCGGGAACGCCAAGGGAGTGATGCTTAGCCACAGGAACTTCTGTCAGAACATTATTGCCGCCTACCACGCCCAGCCTGCCGGCAAAAAGGACCGCTGGCTCTCGATCCTCCCGATGTCGCACACCTACGAGATGGCGTTCAGCGTCCTCTATCCCCTCTTTGTCGGAGGATGCGTGTACTATATCAAGAAACCCCCGACACCATCGATCCTGATGGCCGCGATGAAGAAGGTCCGACCCACCATCATGTGCGCGGTGCCGCTCATAATCGAGAAACTCTACAAGAACAGCGTAGCGCCTACTGTCACGAAGAGCCGCACCCTTTCATGGATGAAAGACAAGATGCCCTGGCTCCTGTACTGGATAATCGGCAGAAAGCTTTACGCCGCTTTCGGCGGAAGACTGAAATTCTTCGGGATCGGAGGCTCCAAGCTGGACTCAACGGTCGAGGAGTTCCTCCTCAAGGCACGCTTTCCCTACGCCATAGGATACGGCCTCACCGAGACTGCCCCGCTGATCACCAACGCCTGTGTCGGCAAGACAGTGGTCGGCTCGATCGGGGTGCCTGCCTACAATGTCGAGGTCAAGCTTCAGAATGTCGACCCGGCGACCGGAGAGGGTGAGATCGTGGCGAAAGGCGACAATGTCATGCTCGGCTATTACCGCGACCCCGAGAGGACCCGCGCGGCCCTGACCGACGACGGGTGGTTCAGAACCAACGACCTGGCGAGCGTGGACTCCAAGGGACGCTACTACATCAAGGGACGCCTGGGCAACATGATCGTGGGTCCTTCCGGTGAGAACATCTACCCCGAGGAGATCGAGCAGGTCATCAACAACATGAGGGGCGTGAACGAGTCCCTCGTCATCGAGCGGGACGGCAAGCTTGTGGCGCTCGTGAAGTTCGACGAGGATGTCATCGACTGGAACACGTTGGAAAAAGAGGAGAAATTCTTCGAGAACCTGGAGTCTTGGAAAAAGGCCGTCCTTGAATATGTCAACAAGCGTGTCGGCAAGCAGTCCAACATCGGGGAGGTTGACGCCATGAAGGAGGACTTCGAGAAGACCGCCACCCAGAAGATCCGCCGCTTCAAGTACAAGTTCTTCAAGCCCGACGACGAAGAGAGTAAATAGCCTCTTGCGACTCTCCGAGAAAGCGCGTATATTGCTTACAATAAACGAATTAAGGTTATGGGACTTTTAAAGAGCCTTCTGAATGTCGCTGTCAAGGCGGCTTCAGACAAAATCTCTTCTGAGATGAAGAACGCGCTCGGGGTCAACGACGTGAAGCCCTCGTCCGCCAAGACCGCCACTCCTGTCTCCGGACAGGAATCCGAATCTTTCAACAATGTTCCTCCCAGGAATATTCCCGCCTTCAGCTTGTCGATCTCTTTCTTAGTCTCGTAGTCCATCATATTAAAGCCCATTTCACAATTCCCAATTTAGGAAATATCCCCTTCATTATAACTCCAAAGCAGGAGAGGTTTCGATTCCGTTTTAATCAGTTTCTCCAGGTAATCCATGCTACCGTGACTGGTGCCAGTATGTATTGCCTACCTATTATCATTCCATCACTTACCTTTGACGAACATGATTGTACAGCTCTGAGGTTTCACCTCTGTGCACTTCAAGCCATGCTTTGTACACATCTCTTCTATCGCCTTCTCCATCAGTTCTATTTTGGATAGCGGTTGGGTCGAAGTCTCTTCTTTTGATTCTTCGGAGAGTTTATTGTCGTTGTCCTGTTCCATCATCTGTAAATACTGGTTTTAATGTTTGTTTCAGTCTTATAAAGGATTTTCGTTATCTTAATAATCAACTGTTTCCCTCCATTTCGCCTGAAATTGAGCTAACGACAAACGGGCGATTTCCAATCCACCGTCTTCGTCACTATCGACATGTTCTCTTATAAAGGAGATGTACATAACTTCGTGCTCCAACATCTTTTCAACAATATCCGGTCCGGAAACGGAGAACATGCGGGAATTATCCTCAACCTCTCCCTTTGCCACCCATTTTTCAACCAGGACGCGATCCCCGTTCTCGCTATCTTCCTCTCCTTCTTCGTCAAAATCCCGGAATTCAATCATCGGACATCCTTCTGCCGCATCAGGGTAGATAATATGAAGAGAAGGCTGAGGGTTTTCTTTTGTCGGAAGTAAAACCGCTAGATGGAAATAACCATCAATCGGGTTCTCCGCTTCTTTATCAGAAACATAGAAATGATCCCTCCATAAATTGGGATATTTTTCATTATTATCGGAGAACCACTGGAAGATGGCATCGCCTAACCGGCTTACAAGCTCGTCGACTCCGGCGTCATCTTCTATTCCGTCAACGCATTGTATTTCAAAGTATTTATCAATAGTCGCCAATATAGTCTCATATGCTATTCTTTGGGAAGACAATCTATATCCTCGATTATCTTCATCATTTAAAGCTTCGCGAAGGCTCTCGACCAGTCGCGCGGTAACCGACTTGACCGTTGGCCAGTTTGAAGTCGGATCTTCAACCACATTAATAAAGTCCGATAATAGCTCATCAATTGGCTTTTTGTCAATGATTGTTCCTCTTGTCCCGCACGAGGTGATCCCGAGCAGCGATATCACAACATATATGATTCTTTTCATGTTATGAGAATTTTATCAGTTTCGGTTTGAAGGCGGGAAAGGTCACTCTTTGAGATAAGTGACTGTTTCCAGTTTTCACATGCGAAAATACCATTTTCAAAGGGGTCTGGAAATACCTTCCAAGTGGCTTTGTACGACTTGAAAACGCGCTGTATGAAGCTGTTGAGGAATTCCATTTCGTACGATATTCATGCATTTCATACAATTGTGATAATTGGCCTTCCAAGTGGCCGGTTTTTGTTATATCTTTGTTTGCCGATGCCGAAGTTTATCACCATATCGACCAAGACGGAGCTTCTGAGGATCCCCTCGGAAATCTTGATGTATGTCACTTCGGACGGGAATTATTCCGCACTCTACACCCAGGACGGCAAGTCAAGACTCGTATCCTTGCAACTCGGCCAGATTGAGGATCTGATCGGCGAATATTTCGAGGAAGACCAGTCTCCTTTCGCCCGCCTGGGGAAAAGCCTGATTGTCAACAAGGACTTCGTGTTCTTCATCGACATCTCCAAACAAACGATCACACTGTCGGACTGGCGCGGCCACTACGTGGACAAGACGGCCTCCCGGCAGGCTTTGACCGGTTACAAGAAAGCTTTAGAATCTGATGCCTATGAGCGGATATAAGGACAACTTCAGGGATGACGAGTTCAGGATCATCGGCAAACCAAGCGTTGAGCAACAGTTAGTCGAGCCTTCCGAGCCCATCGAGCCTCGCGAGCGCCGGAAATGGCTGCCCTGGCTGCTGGCCACGGTCGCGCTCTTGGTCTTAGTGCTCTTAGCCCTTATCCTTTCAAGACGACCGAAGGAAGACCCCCTCGACGGAGTATTCGAACCAGCGGAAGTTGTGGCGCCGCCACCTGAAACGAAAGTCAAACCTGAACTAAAACTACTAGGGCACGAGCCTGACTCAACAATGAGCTTCACCGGGAAAGTGGACACTGTCATAAATGACATCCCCCTATCGATTTACATCCCATATCACGCCACTCCGGAACTCATCGTCGGCGCGCCCGACAAAAACGATGAAAGCATAATATTCTCGGCACAGGCCGCCGACATAAGGGCCGACAATTATAATATTCTCGGAGCTTTTGTGCTCAAAGGGAAACCGCTGGCCTGGGGCCTGTCCAAGAAAGGCTATTGCGCTATCATCGACGGCGAGATCACGGTCGGCGTGAGCGAGAACTCCCCTCTCTTCGAGAAGGCCACCGAGACCGAGGGATATTTCTTCAGGCAGTTCGGCCTTGTGGACAACGGCGTCCTGGTCGAGAACGAGCTCAAGAATAAGAGTGAGCGAAGGGCCCTTTGCTCCCGCCACGGTCAGATATTTATAGCATTCACGAATACTCCCGAATCATTCCATGACTTCGCCCAGGCCCTTGTCGACCTCGGAGTGGACAACGCTATCTATCTGGTAGGCAGCCGTTTCGCATTCGGCAGTTACATCGGCCCCGACGGTGAGCGCGTCAACTTCGGCGAAGGCCCCCACAAGTACAAGAACGAGAACTACCTGGTGTGGAGGAGGTAGGAGGCTCCGGGGTGCGGCTGAGGGTATCAAAAGTATATTTCGCATTTGTACTTGTATAAAGTATCCTCTTTGAAGTTGACAAACTCTGTGAGTTTGCCATCGTCGAACCGCAACTCTACATACTCTCGGATTAGCCCTTCGAACTCTGACCAGTAGCAGGCGGAGATGGAATAGAAGTCTCCCGTCTTAATGACGGTAGGGGTCAAATCCATGTTTGATAAGTCCGGGAAAGCATCATCATCAGCCCAATGCTTGACAGAAGCGAAATCATCTTTCGAGAACAAGTAGTCCCTCCTGAAGTAATCCGCGTGCCAGAATAGGGGCAGGCTATGCCAGAGTTGATGGAGCAGGTACGCCTGCCAGGCACCTGAGCAAGAGTCCTCGAACCGTAAGCGGTCGAACACATCATACTCGATTTGCCCAGACTTGAAGCGGATGGCAAGTTTACTTATATCCCCTATATCCGAGCCACATTCATCACACTCTTGAACTATCAGTTTTGAGTATTCGGGCGTGACTATCTTGTCCATTATTGTTTGAATAGAGTCGTAAGACTTCTCGCGTACGGCTTGATTGAGGGCTTGGGCGATGTCCACATACTCGTTCGAGATACTGCCTGGCTGGTCCTGTTTTGATTTCTCCAACCTGTTGAGGGCTTGTTCACGACGGTCTTGTTCCTCCTTCTCGCGAAGCTCCTCTTCCTTCCTTTTGCGTTTTATTTCCCGATCCTCTTTCCACGAGTCCCAGAGGATATACGGGATAAGGAGTACCGTGATCGGGGCAAAGCCGATCATAATGGCGTAGATGTACCAAGGAGCGTCAGTGTTGCTGGTAAGGTTGTTCTTCGGTGCGTAAGTGTTGCTGGTAGTTTTGTTCTTCCCGAAGAGGCTGCAGATGTAAAGAATAAGCAGGATCAACCAGGATAGTGCGTAGATAATGGCGACGAGTTTCATAAGTGTTAGTTGTTTAGTTATTAATGTAAGTTTAGATGAAAGGTAACCTGGATTTGGTCGCAAAAGTAGGATGAGGCCGCGAAGTGGTTGTTCGCAGTCTTTGAACGTTCTTTAAATTGCAGACCCTACTCCAGACACACTGGATGGAACGCTACCCGCATTAGGCTAAAGAATATGACCATGGTACTGCAAAAAACGCTTCAAAAATCTGTTATTCAGAGGATTATTGAAGATTTCTCCTAAAAGACCTTCATAAGCACATTCCTTTCTTTACTATCGCGCGGCCAGATAATGATTGAAATCGATTCCATCAATAATTATTTCATTTAGAAGAAACGATCACCTAAGAGAAATGGGATCAACTCATGGTCTTGCCTAGCCCGGGATAATAAACTCAAATAATCAATGAGGGCCTTGTCAGAAGTGACAAGGCCCTTTCTTTCATTCCTTCTGTAACGACAGCACTCTGAGTTTTCCACGATCCATGACTCCCCGTCCTATGACTTCATCGCCATCAGAAAGGTCGCTCAAAAATGCTCTGTTGATGTAAATGTCATCAACAAAGCCAAACGGACCGTTCTCATTCTCCTTTATTCTGATCTTTCCTGAAAACTCCTGAATCAAATCACAAGGGGCAGAAGACTTACGGGCATGAATGCATGTCAGCATTGATTGGCCATCCTTGATCCGTTTCTTGATCGCAACTTCCAGAATATCACCCAGTTTAACATCTTTATACACCTTCTCTTCAGGAATCACAAGCTGAAAGGCCTTCCCAACGACATGGATGACTCGTTTACTCTTGTTGACATTGTCGACAACGGCCTGTTGATATGACAAAACCTCTGTCTTCTCAATGGGCTTAATAGAGACGATCTTCTTCTTCCCGGCTTCTTCAAGGTACTTCACATCATAGCAGCAAAACAACTTCGCTTTCCTGTCAAGTCCAAATAGATTGGGATTCACTTTGTAACTCTCGTTGTTGCCATCATAGAGATAGAATACAATACGTTTTTTTCCGCCCTGTTTTTCTTCGAAACGGAATTCAACAAGAGTCATGACATGACTAGGGATGTCGGAGTACACGAAAGAATCTGCCTGCAACTCCAATTCATGGTATAATCCCATATTGCTTTCAGTCGCTACCGTACCAGGACTAATCCTTGAACGCATTGCTTCATACTTGCGAGTCGGCCAACCATTCTCCTCATAGATACTACGATACCTTTCAATTTCGCACAGGGCTTCCTTCTCTTTGCCCATATCGCATAGGATATCTCCGAGGGCTAAATGAACCTTGCCAACGAACTTCTCCTCCTTGGTCGAAAGAAGCGCTTTCGCCAGGCAGGAGGCACAAAGCGACCTATCTTTATCGCTGACAAACTCGGCAAGATCTGTCCAGAAATAGAATTTCCCAGGATGAGTCTTAATAAGATTACGGGTCAACTCTATTGCATCATCAACGTTTCCTTCATCAAAGAGCAGCCTCGCCAAACGCCGTGAGACACTCTCGTTATCCTTAAGTTTGCTGATCCCTTCCTTAAGCAGTTCCCTATAATCGTCGCGGAACGGATCTTCCTCCGCAACGTCTATTGCATCAGCATATTTGTTCATCGCCCGCACAGCCAGAGAAGGAAGACTCTTCCCTTCTTTTTGAATGCCGATCCAATCCGCAGGCATAAGGCTCTTGCCGAAGCCCCAGTTCTCAAAGAAAGACTTGAACCACTTAGTTCTGTTGTCATCAACTTCCCACACAACAGATTCCAGGATTCTCGAATGGTATTCATTACAGACACTGACACCGGAAATCCGAGACAAGTACTCATCCGCATCAGCAAAGAATCTCTTCTTGTCCTTTAATTCAGCAGAGTCTTTATAAAGAATTGAGGAGTATGACCGGCTAAGAAGCGACGAAATTGTTTTTTCGTCGATAACATCGCCAAATGTGGTAATGACCTGATTGAGGGTCACACTCTTATTGATGAAACACCTGCGAACCGATCTTTCCAGAAGTGATAATCCCCCACCAAAAGAAGGATTTGCGACATAATCCTCATCGCGGAAGTTATTGAGGCCCCACTTCTGGATAAAACTCACCAAATCATAGTTAGGATGAAGACCTGAGTATTTTATGGCAAGGTTCAATATTTGGCTATGAGCTAAGGATGCATTAGGAGTAAACAAACTGAAATACTTGTTTACAATTTCATCAAACTCATTTACTGAAAGTTCCTCTAAAACACTCTTCAAATAGTAGAAGACAATCCAGGCGATATTATCTTTAACCTTTTCCGGATAACCGCTGCAATTCAGTCTTGTCACATAATCATAGGCCGCCTTGCTATCACCCGATTTTGCGGTTGACAGCAGTGAATCTATTGTGCTATACTCTGGAGAAACCTTAGCCTCCAATTTCGAAAACACACGTTCTGCGATACCTTCATCGTCATCCATATTCTCGAAGACCGACTTCATCTCGTTAAAGAAAGACAGAGCGGATTCCATGTCTCCTTCTCTAATACTTCTCTCGCAAGCAAGTCTTAGAGTCCAGAATAAAGCAGATGCGCTATATTCGTCGGGGCTAAGAGCATAGTCCGTACGAGCCATTTCTAGTGCGGCATCTATCTCCCCCGCCTTTCTCAGCGCTGTAACCTCTTTGAATGACATAATTACTCCTTAATTGCGTCGATAAGACTGACTAGTTTTGTGTCTTGTCCCCCAATTTCCGAACGAGGGTTGATATAGGTAACTTGACCATGCTTATTTACAAATATCTCCAAATAAGCATATAAAGCACTGGTTTTCAGGTAATAGGACACCTTATAGTTGTTCAGGTGTTCCACAACGTTTGTAATAACAATTCCGCAATCGTCACATGCCGATTTCACTTTATGATACAAATCTTCAAGGTTTTGATTTGAAGGAGTATACTCGTAGGTGAAAGGGTATATCTCATCGCGATTGATCAGAGTCAATATCTCTCCTGGCGCTTCCGCCGGATTGATGGCTCGGAATGGTCTCATTATCCCAGATTTGTTATAAATGGAATCACATTTGAACGTGTTCCCATCCGAATCTGAAATTGTATATAATTCACGATACTGTTGGTGCTCAATTCCATGAATAGAGAATCCTGTACCTTCTAGTGCTTCCAGCACCTGCCAGTATTTTGCCTTTATCGAAATCAAATCGGTATCTGTATGGAAAGGACCGGCGGGAACATCTGCTCCAGCAGGATAAAACTCAGGAAGGACACTTGAAACGGTTGTGACGTCATTAATCCTAGCCTTAAGTTTCGGGATGTCATAAAGAGCATGGACGTACATCCTGCTGTGGGCGCGAGTCGAAGCAGTGTAAGACCAACGGAGGCAATCTTTGCTTAATCCCGTTCTTCCGCTATAATCCACAAAAACAGTGTCC
>CADBRH010000029.1 GCA_902797035.1 uncultured Bacteroidia bacterium
GATATCGTCGGCAAGAAAGTCGCCCTCTCCGGTTTCGGTAACGTGGCTTGGGGCGCCGCCACCAAGGCCCGCGAGCTCGGCGCCAAGGTCGTGGCCATCTCAGGCCCCGACGGTGTCTGCCATATTCCCGAAGGCATCACCAAGGAGATGATCGACTACATGCTTGACATGCGCGCCTCCAACCGCAACAAGGTGGAGGATATGGCTGTGAAGTTCCCTCAGAAGGCCTTCTTCACCGCCGGGAAGAAAGCTTGGAGCATTCCTGTCGACATCGCTCTCCCTTGCGCTTTCCAGAACGAGCTCAGCGAGGACGACGCCAAGGAGCTTGTCGCCAACGGTTGCTGGTGCTGCTGCGAGGTGTCCAATATGGGATGCCAGCCCGCCGCTATCCATTACTTCCAGCAGAATGGTATCCTCTTCGCTCCCGGAAAGGCTGTCAACGCCGGTGGAGTCGCCACCTCAGGCCTTGAGATGACCCAGAACGCCGCCCACCTCAGCTGGTCCGCCCAGGAGGTTGACGACAAGCTTCACTGGATCATGCAGAGCATCCATGAGCAGTGCGTCAGGTTCGGCACCCGTGAGGATGGATCTGTCGACTATGTTAAAGGCGCGAACATCGCCGGCTTCATGAAGGTGGCCGAGGCCATGCTGGAGCAGGGTGTGATTTAATCTGGTCATTATTGATACAGGCGGATCGGGTGACCGGTCCGCCTGTTTTTTATCCGAGAATTAATGATTACCTTCGCGAATTACAAGGTAAATTTTGATAATTTGTAATATGCTTCATATGAAAAGATTAATCACCCTTTTCGCGGTTCTTTCCCTCTGCGTTTCACTTGGCGCCCAGGAGAAACCCGCCACTGTCAAGCTCTACGGTTTCGTGCGTAACTACTTCGCTTTCGACACCCGTGAGAGCGTCGCCGGCACCGAGGACTTCTTCTACTATGTCCCCAAGGACGAGAATGTTGTCGGTGGAGTTGATCTGAACGCGCAGCCCACTTTCCGTTTCGCCGCCCTCACCAGCCGTCTTGGCGTCGATATCCTGGGTTACGAGTTCGATGGTTTCAAAGTCACCGGAAAGATCGAGACCGATTTCTACAGCGGTGTTTCCGGTGTTACCGGAACAGCCCAGCTACGTCTCCGCCAGGCCTACGCCTCCATCGGCAAGGACGACTGGCTTGTTACCGCCGGCCAGACTTGGCATCCGATGGCGGCTGACATGCCCGATGTGTTCTCCCTGAACACAGGAGCCCCTTTCGGCCCGTTCTCGAGGACCCCTCAGGTCAAGCTTGATCTCAGCCTTTCCGAGACTTTTTCCCTGACAGCCTCCGCCCTTTGGCAGATGCAGTACACCTCGACAGGTCCCTCCGGGGCCTCCGCCAACTACATCAAGTACGGGATGATTCCTGAACTGTATCTGGGGGCCAATTTCAAGTCCAAGGGCTTCACCGCCAAGTTGGGTGTCGACATGCTTTCCATCAAGCCTCGCTGGAACGACGGGAAACAGAAGGTCAGCGACCGTATTACCACAGTCTCTCCTTTCCTTTTCGCCCAGTACAAGAAAGGCATGTTCTCCGTGAAGGCCAAGACTATCCTCGGGCAGGCGGGCGAGCACTTCAACCTCAACGGAGGTTACGGGATCTCCGCCGTCAACTCTGACGGGAGCTATGAGTACACCCCGACTGTCAACTCGTCCACATGGGTGAGCTTGATGTACGGGAAGAAGACCCAGGCCATCCTGTTCGGAGGTTTTGTGAAGAATTTCGGCACGATGAAGGATCTCTACACCGGCACTCTCTCCTCGACCGAGTACGCTCCCGCCGCGAACCTCTACTTCAGCAAGAACAGTTTCTCCAATATGAACGCTATGTGGAGGCTTACCCCCACAGTCATTCACAATATTGGGAAGTTCGCCATCGGACTCGAGTATGAGGTGACCGGCATCCAGTACGGGGACTATGTGACTGTCTCCGGGCAGAAGTGCGTCGGGATTGACGGCCTCGCCAAGGACAATCTCCACTGGATCACCAACAACCGCGTCCAGGCGCTGTTTAAGTTCACTTTCTGATTTTCCTGAACCACACAGACTATGAAAAAGTCTTTATACGCTATATTGACTTTCGCCTGCGCGCTTTGGACCGCCGGTCTGGCGGCCCAAAGCCACATGGTGAATCTTAAGAATAATCTGGAGCCGTACGGTTTCTTACGCGCGGCGGCCATTTTTGACACGAGGGACTCTAAGGCTGGCTCCGGGGACTTGTTCTATTACCGCCCCCTTGACAAGCAGACCAATCTTCAGGGTAAGGATATCTACAGCAACCCCTCGCTCAAATCTTACGCCATCACCACCCGTCTGGGAGTGAACGTGACCGGATACAGGTATGGCTCCATGAAAGTAGCCGGGAAACTCGAGGGTGATTTCTATCTGATGAACGGCTCCACGGCTTCCCTGCGTCTCAGGCACGCTTATGTCGATATATTCTGGGACGGGCTCGGGTACAATGAGGACAGTTTCTCATTACGGGTGGGGCAGGGCTGGCACCCTATGTCCGCCGACTTGCCTTACTGTGTCAATATGGAGACCGGAGCGCCGTTCGCGCCCTTCAACTGGAGTCCGCAATTGATGATGGAGTATTCATTCGCCGGACGCCTTCGTCTCACCGCCGGAGCGCTGTATCCGATGCAGTTCCTGCCGACAGGTCCCGCGGGAGAGTCTGAGAACTATGTCAGGTACGGCCTTATCCCTGAGCTGTACGGAGGGATTTCATACACCGGAGAGCGTTTTACTGCCAGAGCCGGCGCCGACCTGATCAGCCTGAGGCCCAGATGGCGCACCACGACAAGGGATTTCTCCCAGGAGGACTGGCACGACATAGGGACCAAGGTGAACGACAGGATCACCATGATCAACCCTTTTGTCTACCTCCAGTATGAGAATGGACTGTTCAAGATCAACGCCAAATCCGTATTCGCCCAGGGTGGGGATCATCTCCGCTTGATGGGAGGGTATGCCCTGTATGATTGGCGGGATCCGTATGAATATAAATACACACCGCTCCGCTCCACGGTGTCCTTCCTCTCGTTCTCTGTCGGCAGAACCCTTCAGTTCATGTGCATGGGCGGTTACATGATGAATCTCGGCACCCAACACAACCTTCCCGTCGATGAGAACGGACATTGCCGCTCCACTGACATTTATTATTCCTCGGCCGGTGACGCCAGTATCGCCAGGATGATCAGGATGACTCCCACAATAGCCTACAACGCAGGCAAGTTGACTGTCGCTGTCGAGTACAACAACACGACGGTCCAGTACGGTCTTTCTTCGAGGCTGAACGACTTCGCGATACCCAAGGAGGATCTCCATTGGGTTACCAACCACAGGGTTATGGGCGTTGTCCGCTTCTCCCTTTGACATTACCGACTCCATGAGACATACATTGAGATTGTTGGCGATAGTCTTTCTGGCCATATCGCCGTTCCCGGTTTCCGGGCAGACAAACCCTTACGAACTGCCTGATCCTCTGAGGATGGAGGACGGGAGGATCGTGAGGACAAGGCGCCAGTGGGTCAACGAGCGCAGGCCGGAGCTTATGGAGATGTTCCGGTCACAAATGTTCGGACGGGAGCCGGGACCGGCCCCCGACCTCCATTCCGAGGTTCTTGAGGAAAGCCGGGACGCGTTCGGCGGGCTGGCGACCAGAAAGCAGGTGAAAATCAGCTTCGATAAGGAAGAGAACTATTACCTGATTCTACTGATGTATATTCCCAACCAGAGGAAGGGACCGGTCCCGGCCTTCCTGGGAGCGAATTTCAAGGGCAACCACGCCACGACAGACGATCCCGAGGTCTTGATGCCTTCGGAAGAGAAACTAGCCACATACCAGCCCGGCTATGTAGTCCCTGAGCGGAACTCCAACGGCCACCGGTGGTCTTATGACTATATCCTTCGTCATGGGTACGCGGTGGCCACATTCTGCTATCATGATGTCGATCCGGACTTTCACGACGGTTTCCGTAACGGCGTCCATCAGCTTATGGACGGGGACAATCCCCGGGATGGCGAGTCCTGGGGCTCGATAGCCGCTTGGGCGTGGGGGCTTTCCAGATGCCTCGACTACCTTGATACGGAAAATGCTGTGGATTCTAAAAGGGTGGCCGTCATAGGTCACTCCCGTCTCGGGAAGACAGCTCTATGGGCGGGAGCGACGGACCAGAGATTCGCCCTGGTGATATCCAATGACTCCGGTTGCTCCGGGGCCGCCATCGCCAGAAGGAAATACGGGGAGACAGTGGAGGCTATCTGCAGGTCTTTCCCGCATTGGTTTTGCTCTAATTACTCCGCTTACGGAGGCAAGGAGGAAACCATGCCCTGGGACCAGCACGAGTTGATAGCTATGGTAGCTCCCAGGCCGGTCTATGTGGCCAGCGCCAGCGAGGACCAGTGGGCGGATCCGGTTGGGGAGTATTATAGCCTTGTAGGGGCGACGAGCGTATATAATCTCTTCGGCCTTGACGGCATAACGGACAGAAGAGTCCCTGAGATAGAGAGCCCTGTAGTCGTCGGAAGGATGGGACACCACATCCGCGGGGGCGAGCACAACGTGTACCTATACGACTGGGAGCGATTCGTCAGCTTCGCCGACCGTTTCCTGAAATAACTGAAGTATGGGCTATTCCCATTCGATGGTTGCAGGGGGTTTGGAAGATATGTCGTAAACGACCCTGTTGACACCCTTCACCTTGTTGATTATGTCATTGCTGACCCGAGCGAGGAAGTCGTAGGGGAAGTGGAACCAGTCCGCCGTCATAGCGTCCGTGGAGACCACCGCCCGAAGCGCCACCGGATTCTCGTATGTCCTCTCGTCTCCCATGACACCAACGCTTTTGACAGGCAAAAGGATGACTCCGGCCTGCCAGATGGCGTCGTACAGGTTTTTGGCCTCAAGTCTCGGATCGGAAGCCGAGGGGATATGAAGGGATGAGCAATCGTAAGAGCGCAGGCCTTTAATGAATATGTCGTCGGCCTCCCTAAGGATGTCCAGCTTCTCTTTGGTGATGTCGCCGATGACACGTATCGCGAGAGAGGGGCCTGGGAACGGATGCCTGCCGACAAGCTCGTCCTTAATCCCTAGCGCCCGTCCCACGCGCCGTACCTCGTCCTTGAAAAGCATGCGCAGAGGTTCTACTATCCCGAGATTCATCTTTTCCGGGAGACCTCCCACATTGTGGTGCGACTTGATTTTCGAGGCGATACCCTCGATTCCGGCGGATTCTATCACATCCGGGTAAATCGTGCCCTGGGCCAGCCAACGGGCTCCCTTGATCTCCCTGGCGTACTTCTCGAAAGTCTCCACGAAAAGCCTTCCGATGATCTTGCGTTTGGCCTCCGGCTCTGTCACACCGGCTAGCTCACGTAGGAAGTCCTCCGACGCGTCAGCCCCGATCACGTTAAGGTCCATGTCCCTGTAAGACTCGAGCACGTCCTCGTACTCGTTCTTCCTGAGAAGGCCGTTGTTAACGAATATGCAAGTGAGATTGTGGCCGATCGCCTTGTTCAAAAGGACTCCGGCCACGGTGGAGTCCACGCCTCCGCTCAGCCCGAGGATCACCTTGTCGTTCCCGATCTTCTCTTTCAGTGCCTCGACGGTCGTCTCTATGAAAGAGTCGGGTGTCCAGTCGCCGGAGCAGCCGCAGATCCCGAAAGCGAAATCGCCGAGAATCTTGGAACCCTCCGTTGTGTGGAAGACCTCCGGGTGGAACTGCACCGCGAATGTCGGTTCCCCTACGAAAGAAAAGGCGGCGTTCGCCACACTCTCCGTGGAGGCTATCACCTTCGCTCCCGCCGGGAGTGTCGAGATCGTGTCACCGTGTGACATCCAAACCTGACTCCGGGAGCTCACTCCTTGGAAAAGAGGGGAGGAGGAATCCTTGACTTCCAGCATCGCCCTGCCATATTCCCTCGTGAGTGAGCTCTCGACGGTGCCGCCGAACTTATAGGCAAGATACTGGGCCCCGTAACATATTCCCAGAAGGGGATATCTCCCTTTTATCCCTTCAAGATTGATCTGGGGCGCGTTCGAGTCCCTGACAGAGCACGGGCTCCCGGAGAGGATGACCCCTTTGACGCTCTCGTCCAGTGCCGGGACTTTGTTGTAAGGGAAGATTTCACAATAAACGTTAAGCTCGCGTAGGCGCCTGCCGATGAGTTGGGTGACCTGGGAGCCGAAATCGAGGATGATGATCTTTTCTGTCATTTGGCCGATAGTTTCCAACACAAAAATAATATAAAAACGGCAGACTGAAAAAAAACGCGAAAAATGAATAATAATTGAAAATATATGCATATATTTGCGGTGGAATTGAATATTTATTAACAGTGAAAGTCAAGCCGGAAAGACATAGGATCATCAGGGAAGTGGTCGGGAAAGGGAAAGTGGGCAGCCAGGAGGAACTTGCCGCCATCCTCGAGAAAAGAGGTATCCAGGTGGCCCAGGCGACGCTTTCCCGCGATATCCGAGACCTTGGCATAACGAAACTTCATGATGGCGGAGGCTATTATTACAGCCTTCCCGGAGCCGTTCCAGACAAATCCTCCAGGTCCATCGTGCCAGACATGTCGAGAATAGTCTCCAGCGTGGAGTTCGCGGGGCAGATAGCTATTCTCAAGACAAGGCCGGGACACGCCAACATGGTCGCGTCCTTTATCGATTCCGCTTCCATGGAAGAGGTCGCCGGGACGATAGCCGGCGATGACACCATATTTCTGGCGATCAGGGAGGGGGCCAGCCGTGACTCTTTGAAGGCTTCTCTC
The DNA here is from genome assembly GCA_902797035.1 of uncultured Bacteroidia bacterium. GTDB lineage: Bacteria > Bacteroidota > Bacteroidia > Bacteroidales > UBA932 > Cryptobacteroides. Next base: position 6,815 of record CADBRH010000029.1, read on the forward strand.
GGGAGAGTCCTTGGCGGTATTGATTCTAGATTATTTAATTGATTGATATTAAAACTGTTATATAATGAAATTGGAAGACATAACAATTGAGGTGGCCTCCGAGAGCCATCTTGTCTATGTTGAGAAAATCTTGAACGCCATCGAAGAGGCCGCTCAGGTACGCGGTACCGGAATCGCCCGGCGCAAGCCCGATTACATCGCGCGCAAAATTGAGGAGGCCAAGGCTGTGATCGCCCTCCATGGCGAGGAGTTCGCCGGCTTCAGCTATATCGAGACCTGGGAGCACAAACACTATGTGACCACCTCGGGCCTTATTGTTCGCCCTGAATTCAGGGGACTTGGAATAGCCAAGAAGATCAAGGACCTGACGTTCTCCCTGGCACGCACCAGATGGCCCAACGCCAAGATATTCAGCCTCACGAGCGGAGCCGCGGTCATGGCGATGAACACCAGGCTCGGTTACAAGCCCGTGACCTTCGCGGAGCTCACGAACGATGACGCTTTCTGGAAGGGGTGCGAGGGCTGTGTCAATGTGGACATCCTCAAGAGGACTGACCGCAAGTATTGCATCTGCACCGGGATGCTTTTCGATCCGGAGGAGCATCTTCCGGCCAAGATTCCCCAGGAGGTTCTCGACAGGATAGCCAAACTGGATGAGAATGAGGACTATGAGGATTAAACAAGATTAATACTGACAAAAGATATGGAAAAGAAAAAAGTGGTGGTCGCTTACAGCGGCGGATTGGACACCTCGTTCACGGTGATGTACCTGACGAGAGAGAAAGGGTATGAGGTCTACGCGGCCTGCGCTGACACGGGCGGTTTCAGCCCCGAGCAACTGAAAGACAACGAGAAACGGGCATATGAGCTTGGCGCCAAGGCCTATGTCACCCTAGACGTGACGAAGGAATATTATGATAAGAGCCTTAAGTACATGATTTTCGGGAATGTCCTCCGCAACGGGACCTACCCTGTCTCTGTATCTTCCGAGAGAATATTCCAGGCCATGGCGATCGCCCGTTACGCCAAGGAGATCGGGGCCGACGCCATAGCCCACGGCTCCACGGGCGCCGGCAATGACCAGGTCCGCTTCGACATGACCTTCCTTGTCCTCGCCCCCGGGATCGAGATCATAACCCTCACCCGTGACATGGCCCTGACCCGCCAGTTTGAGGTGGATTATCTCAATGAGCACGGCTTTAAGGCTGATTTCAAGAAACTTAAGTATTCCTACAACGTCGGCCTTTGGGGCACCTCTATCTGCGGAGGCGAGATCCTGGACTCCAAACAAGGCCTTCCTGAGAGCGCCTATCTCAAGCAGGTCGTGAAGGATGGTTCCGAGACCATAGAGATCGAGTTTGAGAAGGGTGAGATCGTCGGCGTGAACGGTGAGAAGTTCGCCGACAAGGTCGCCGCGATCCAGAAGGTTGAGTCTATAGCGGCTCCCTACGGCATCGGCCGAGACATGCACGTCGGCGACACCATCATAGGCATCAAGGGACGTGTCGGCTTCGAGGCAGCGGCGCCGATGCTTATCATGGCCGCGCACAAGTTCCTTGAGAAATTCACCCTCAGTAAGTGGCAACAGTACTGGAAGGACCAGGTGGCCAACTGGTACGGGATGTTCCTACACGAGAGCCAGTACCTCGAGCCCGTTATGAGGGACATCGAGGCGATGCTCACCGAGAGTCAGAGGAACGTGACCGGAAAGGTCACGATGGAGCTCCGTCCCTGGTCGTTCTCGACCGTGGGAGTGGACTCGCCCTGCGACCTGGTGAAGACCAAGTTCGGTGAATATGGCGAGATGCAGAAAGGCTGGACGAGCGATGACGCCAAGGGTTTTATCAAAGTGATGTCCACGCCTCTGAGAGTATATTACACCGCCCATAAAGACGAGGGCGAGAAACTCGAAAAGGAATTGTAAATGGACTTCCAGGGAAAAATTAAAGTCGGGATAATCGGCGCCGCCGGCTACACGGCCGGAGAGCTTCTGAGGATCCTGGTGAACCATCCCCTCGTCGAGATCGTGTTCGCCCAGAGCGGCAGCCACGCGGGAGAGCCGGTCTGGACGGCTCACGCCGACCTTATCGGCGAGACGAGGCTCCGCTTCACCGCCAATGCCGCCGTAGGCGCCGAAGTGGCATACAACGGCGCCGAAGGGGCTTCCGGCGGCTCGACCGCCTCGCTACGCTCGGCCCCACCGTCCGCTTCGCTACCGGTCCCGCCGTTGGCGGGAGCCATCATCCCCCCTACTGCCCCCCCAAGGGGGCGTTTGCCCTTCGGGGACGTGCCGAGGGTGGCA
>CADBRH010000030.1 GCA_902797035.1 uncultured Bacteroidia bacterium
CCGCTAGCGTTCATCCTGAGCCAGGATCAAACTCTTCTTTGTATATACACTATAAATCTTAGTCCGACCCGGCAACGCTTCTCTTTATCAATAATAAAGGAATCAACGCTCTCGTTAATATAAGACTTGAGAATCTCTTCTCAATCCTCGGTACTTGCTTGTACTAATCTTTCAATATTTTCAAAGATCGTTTTCCCGCTGCAATAAGAAGCGGGCTGCAAAGGTAACAACTTTTTCTTTCTCCACAAATTTTTTGTGGATTTTTTTGAGAAAGAGTCTAATACCAGCTGACTGGCTCGGGACCCATCTTGAAGACTAGGTCTCCGCCGGCCATGATCTCGGAATACTCGATGTAGCCCCTGTCCAGTTTCTGACCGTTCAGGCTGACCTCCTGAATGTACTTGTTGGCGGAGGAAAGCCCCTCGGACTTAATCCTCAACACACCGCCGGGAACCGTCACGTCAGCCTTCTCGAAAGCGGGGGCGCCGAACCAGAACCGTGTGGAGGCGGGTTCCGGCTCATAGAAGCCGAGCGACGAGAGCACATACCAGGCGCTCATCTGCCCGGCGTCCTCATTACCGGCGAGTCCCTCGGTGTTGTTCTGGTAGAACTCGTCATAGACCTGGCGGACAAGGTCGGCGGTCTTGGCGGGCTGCCCTGCCATCGAGTAGAGATAGAGGATGTGATGGCTTGGCTCGTTGCCGTGGACATACTGGCCGATCAGGCCGGTGATGTCGCTGGAGACGTTGTCGCCCTCGAGCTCGGAGTCGGCCAGGAATAGGGAGTCAAGCCTCTCAAGGAAGAACTCCTTCGAGCCGTAAAACTCCACCAGGCCATCATAGTCCTGGGGAGCGAGCCAGGTGTACTGCCAGGCTGTACCCTCGCAATAATCGGTGACCTCGTGGGATGAGTTATAGGGGTTGAAGGGGGTCCTCCAACTGCCATCGGACAGCCTGCCGCGGGCCTGGAGGGTCTCTTTGTCCATGTAGTTCAGGTACGAGCGGGAGCGCTCCTTGAAATACCCCGCGTCCTCAGTCTTGCCGAGGAACTCGGCCGCGGCGGCCATGGCCCCGTCGGCGATGGCGTATTCCATGTCGTACGCCACGGACTGGTTGAACAGGTCTGAAGGGATATAGCCGTACTTCTTCCTGAGATCCTGTCCGCGGTCGTCACCCATAGCTGTAACCTTCAGGGCCTTCCAAGCCTCGTCTTTATCGACTCCAGGGACCCCCTTGACGACGGCGTCGGCCACGGCGATGATACCGGGGTTGCCGACCATGCAGTCGGTCTCGTTTGCCATCAGGTGCCAGACCGGGAGGCGGCCCTGATCCTTGCAGATGTCGATCATGGTGTTGACCATGTCAGCCTCACGGCCGGGATGCAGTATTGTCATCAGAGGCATCTCCGCGCGATAGGTATCCCAAAGTGAGAACGTGGTGTAATTGATTGACTCCCCGCAATTTCCGACTTCTCCATTGGCTCTTCTGTAGTCGCCTCCCAAATCGCTGAAAGTGGAAGGGACAATCATCGTGTGATAAAGGGCTGTGTAGAATACGGTCCTGATGTCAGGGTCGGGAGTTTGGATCTTGACCTTGGATAGCTCGTCGTTCCAGGCCTTGGTGGCGTCAGCGACGACAGCCTCGAAATCCCAACCCGGCAGCTCGGCCTCCAGGTTCCTCCTGGCGTTCTCCTCGCTTACCGGAGAAATTGCTACCTTGACCATAATCTGATCTCCCTCGGCCGTCTTGAAACTCATCCTGGCGTAATTGATCGGGTTGGTCTGACCGGCGAAAGTCCTCTCTTTCACAGGGATAACCTCAAAAGACTCGAACGGCTCGCTAAACTCAGCGTAGAAGAATATCTTCTGGTCCCTGGCCCAGCCGGAGGAGAAACGGTAGCCCTTGACAACCTTGTCGCCGACAGCCTCGATTGAGGTGTTATAGGGTGAGTCCCAGCAGCCCCCGTTCTCAAGATCGAACACGACAGCGGCCTCGTCAGAGGCGGGGAATGTGTAACGGCTGAGACCTACCCTGCAGGTGGAAGTCATCTCGGCGGTGATTCCGTAGCGGGTCAGGGGAACGCTGTAATAGCCTGGCTTCGCCACCTCACGGGAACGGTCGGCGTAAGACCATAGACCCGAGGAAGGATCTTGCTCGACACCGCGGGCATAGGTCACATCGCCTGTCACGGGCATCAGTGTGATGTCGAACAGGTCGCCGATACCGGTACCGCTCAAGTGGGTGTGGGAGAACCCGATCACCGTGGAGTCGCTCTCATGGTAGCCGGAACACCAGTCCCAGGTCTGGGGGATGCTTGTCGGCCCGAGCTGCACCGCGCCGAACGGGACGCTGGCGCCCACGAACACGTGTCCGTGGCCTCCGGAACCTATCTTGACGTTGACATATCCAGTGAGATCCTCCTTGGAACCGGAGGTCGAGCAGCCGGCGAGGACGGCCAAAAAGGACATCGCGCCGATGATGAATATTCCTTTGTTTCTCATTTTGGACTGGTATTCGGTTGAACCGCTAATTTAAGAAAAATATATTATATTTGTTTTTTAGCTAAAAAGACTTACGACATGGGCTTTTTCACATTTCCAGGCCAGCAGGAACACAGGAAGTTCAACTACAGGCCGATATATTACGACAAGGACGAGGAGGAGCGCCGCCAGGTGTTCGGCAAGGTCGATGGCCGTCTGGACGCCGAGAAAGAGAAGGAGAAAGAGAACGGCGAGTATAAGGCCGGCTCTTACATCCGTGGCGCCTTCAGGGACGGCAACTACGCCAGGAGAGACAGCGGAGCCACGACCGCCCAAAGGATAATAGGCATCGTGGGACTCATCCTCCTCGCGGTGGTGCTGATCTATTTCTGCAAATTCTTCTTGCTCCTGTAGGATGGAACTTAAGATACTTCCCGGGAATATAGCGAACATGATCGCCGCTGGCGAGGTCGTGCAAAGGCCCGCTTCCGTGGTAAAGGAACTCATGGAGAACTCCGTGGACGCCGGGGCGACCCAGGTGTCGGTGATAATCGGCGACTCCGGAAGGACCCTTATCCAGGTCATAGACGACGGGTCAGGAATGACCCCGGATGACGCCGTGCTCTGCTTCGAGCGCCATGCCACCTCCAAGATAGCCACCGCCGAGGACCTTCAGGAGATCATGACCTTCGGGTTCAGGGGGGAGGCTCTGGCCTCTATCGCCGCCGTCGCGGAGGTTACCCTGAAGACAAGGACAGCGTCATCCGAGACGGGGTGCAAGGTGGAGATGGCTGCGTCGAGACACGAGTCCACCTCCGAGGTGTCAACCCCTGTCGGCACCAACATTTCCGTCAGGAACCTGTTCTACAACATCCCGGCGAGGAGGAAGTTCCTCAAGTCTGACAACGTCGAGTTCAAGCATATCATCGAGGAGTTCACCAAGGTGGCCCTGACAAGGCCGGAGATAGGCTTCTCCCTTTCGCACAACGGCAAGGACATATTCGTCCTGAAGCCAGCCAAATCCATGAAATACAGGATTATGGACCTGCTCGGCACCTCGGTGGCCGGTGACTTGGTGGACATCGCCGCCGACACCTCCATGATCAGCCTGCGCGGCTTCGCCGGACGTCCCGACACCGCGAAAAAGACTCTCGGCAACCAGTATTTCTTCGTCAACGGCCGCCACTTCCGCAGCCCGTATCTCCACAAGGCGGTGATGAGGGCGTACGAGGGCCTGATCCCGGATGGGGTCACCCCCTCCTATTTCATCTACCTCGAGACCGATCCGGGGTCGGTGGACGTGAACATCAGCCCCACTAAGTCGGAGGTCAAGTTCGAGGATGACTCGCTGGTTTTCCAGGTGGTCTACGCCGCCGTAAAGGAGACTCTCGGGAAGAACTCCTTCGCCGGAGCCATCGATTTCACAAACCCCGAGGCCGACGAGATGCCTGTCATCGGAAAGCATTTCTCCGAATATAAGCCGGACACCGCTCCGAGCGTCAAGATCGACTCCGGCTACGACCCCTTCGTCCCCGGATTCGCTCCGGAAAGGTACGTCGAGCGGAGGGAAGACTACGGGAAGCTGTTCGAGGACAAGACGTTACCCGTCAGCCAGACCATAATACTCGGAGGCAGATATATCATTGCCCCATCGAAAGACGGGATGATGGTCGTGAATGTTCGCAGGGCATGGGAGCGTGTCCTCTACGACAGGGCCCTCGCCGCCTTGACCAAAGACGCCCGGGTAACACAAGCCAACATGTTCCCTGTCAAGGTGCAGGTCGGCGCCGCGTGGAAGGCGCTTCTCGACTCGAAGGCGACCCTGCTCTCCTCGCTCGGGTTCGACATCTCCCCGTTCGGGACTGACACGGTGGTGGTGAACGGGGTTCCTGACGGGTTCCCCTGCCAGGCTGGCAAAGTGGAGACCATGATCCAGGATCTCATGCTGATCCTCTCGGACGACAGCGTGTCACTCCCGGGAGTCATGGAGTCCGCGATGGCGGGGAAGATAGCGCTCCTCGGAGCCTCCTCTCGAGAGCCGCTGACCTCACCAATGGAGGCCAGGGCGCTTCTGGACGCCCTCCTCTCAAGCGTCAATCCGGAGCTCACCTCCTCCGGCAAAAAGACCATGGCCATCCTGACCATGGACCGGATCGAAAAACTTTTCTGAATATAACGACATGGCGGGATATTACGGCTACAACAATAACAACCCCGGCGGCGGACTTCTCTCGAGACTTTTCCAGAATATGCCGACCGTGACAAGGAACCTGTTCCTGATCAATGTGTTGATGTATCTGGCGACCCTTGTCAACCAGAACTTCATGGTCGGGACTTTCGCTGTATTCTACCCGAAGTCACCATTCTTCAGGATATGGCAACCGGTGACCTACATGTTCATGCACGGAGGCTTTTGGCATCTGTTCGTCAACATGTGGTGCTTGCTGATGTTCGGAACCGCCCTCGAGAGGACCATCGGGTCGAGGAAGTACCTTGTATTCTATTTCGTGGCCGGTCTCGGGGCGCTGGCCGTCCATTTCCTCGTGCAGGATATCCAGGCCAAAGCGCTCCTTTCCGACGCCGGACAGATGAGCCAGGCCTACATCGACATCCTCCGCACCCCCACCCTCGGCGCCTCCGGAGCCATCTATGGAATCCAGATCGCCTACGCGATGCTCTATCCCAACGACCTCTGGACCCTGATGTTCCCTCCCGTGACGCTGAAAGCCAAATGGTTCGTGCTGATATTCATGGGAATAGAGCTCTTCACGGGAATCACCGGGACGTTGGACGGGGTCGCCCATTTCGCCCATCTCGGCGGCGCGCTGTTCGGCTTCCTGCTGATGTATTACTGGAAAAAGAGCGGTAAACTCTGGCAAAGATGAAAGGGAGGAAGAAGGGACGCCGGCTGACGGGAGTCATCGCGAGGGCGCTTATGCTTCTCGCCGCGGTCCTTTTGTTCCTCACCTACGCCTCGATGGTGGTCAACCCTGCCAAGGCCTGGTATATGACCGCCCTCGGGCTTCTTTTCCTGCCCGCCGTCGTCCTCAACCTTCTTCTCCTGACAGGGGCCCTTCGAAGGAGATCGGGAGCTTTCCTGATCCCGCTCCTGGCCTTGCTGCCTTCCCTTATCCTGATCGGGAGATATTTCCAGTTCTCCTCAGGAGGCGAGAAATCCGGCGAGGAGACTGTGAGGATTATCTCCTACAACGTGGGACGCTTCCGGATGGGGAAAGAGAAAGCGGCGCTGGATTCGATCACACGTTTCATCAATGACAGCGGCGCCGACATAGTATGCCTTCAGGAGGTCGATCTCACGGGGCGGTACGACGTCGGCGGGTTCCTCAAGACCGCGTTCCCCGAATACGAGTCGTCGTACTACATGTTCATCAACTCCGAGGGGGTCTATGGGAATGTGACTCTCAGCCGTTTCCCGATCTCAGATAAAGGGCGCATTCAGTTCGGGGAGAGTTCGAATCAGGCGATATTCACCGACCTCAAGGTTCGGGAAGGCTCAACGATCAGGGTATATAACTGTCATTTCGAGAGTTATAGCATATCCTTGTCAAGTTTGGTGAAATCGAGGCTCAGGGATAAATCGCTTGTCCAGGACACGGAGGAGCGGATGAAACGGTCGATTGTGGCGCGGCCAGAGCAAGTGGAGCGGGTTATGGCCGACATTGAGGAGTGCTCTCTCGAGGCCATAGTCGCCGGCGATTTCAACGACAATCCCATGTCGTACACTTATCATCGACTGATGAAAGGGAGGAAGGATACTTTCGTGGAGGCCGGAAAAGGATTCGGCGCGACTTACTCCGCCCTGTGGCCGTTCATCCGCATCGACTACATCCTTTATCCCAAACACTTCAAGCCTGTCTCTAACCACATCCCCCGCCTGAAGTATTCCGACCACTTCCCTGTCATCGCCGAAATCTCGTTTTAAAACATTGCCGGCAGGAGACAACCATTGCCTCCCGACGCTTCGCGCCCTGCCCGGGTAAATGGTCGGCAATGGTTGTCTCCATGCCGCGCGACCGCTTCCACGACGCTTCGCGCCCTGCCCGGGTAAATGGTCGGCAATGGTTGTCTCCATGCCGCGCGACCGCTTCCCCGACGCTTCGCGCCCTATCCGGGTAAATGGTCGGCAATGGATATCTCCCTGACGGGGAGGAACTATATCGAAGAGATGTCGATCAGATTGTTCAGGAGGGCGTAAACGGTGAGACCGGCGACGGTTTTGATACCGATCTTGCGGGTGATGTTCTTCCGGTGGGTGATGACGGTGTAGATGGAGAGATTAAGTTTGTCGGCTATCTCCTTGTTAAGCATCCCCTTGGCCACACAGACCAGGATCTCCTTCTCCCTGGCTGAGAGTTCCCCGCCCTCGGAAGAGGAGTCGCGCTTACCGGAGTCAAGAAAGACTATGTCCGGATCCACGACACCGCTCCTGGCGGCGAGAAGGGCTGACAGGTCGGGAAGAATCTCATTCACACGGTACTCTCCGGAATCCTCCAGAATCCTTTGAAGCCTTCCCGCGTCAGTTCCAGAAGGAGAGACGATAATGACCGGCTTCCTATCTTCCATCGCTCTCAAGGTTTTTCACGGAGGGGACAAGGATGTGATTCTCCACGTAGGTGTGGCGGCGCAAATCGTCGCGCAGACGATAGATCGAGAGAAGGAGAAGCGTCCTCTTCTCTTCCTCGCAGACCTCCGGGAGATATTTCATCACGATGTTCTTCATGTCCTCCATCTTCTCGTCCACACTCTCGTGGTGTTCCTCGAAGTCCTCTATCGAGTAATCCGGGGACTTCCCGCCGGATAAAAGCGACTCGACATAAGGGAAAACCTGTCTCTCCTCTCTTTCGAAGTGTTTCTCAAGCTCGATCTTGTAATCCACGAGGAACTTGAGTATCACTTTTTTCCGAGGTTCGTCGCAAGGCTCGACTAACTTGTCGAACGAGGTCTGAAGGTCACGGAGAGCGACACCGGTATAATAGGAGTGGGATCCCCTGAGGTATCTGATGATGTCAGGGACATTGACAGAGGACACCTCCGAGGCGGATGGGACATATTCCGGGAAGGAATAGACATTGCTTATGAGAATAAACGTCGCCGGGTCTATTCCGGCCTGGGCGCAGGCGTCGACTACTTTGAGGCCGGAACGCCTCAACTCGATTCCCATGCGGTAGATGACCTGCACCAGGCTGTAGTTCATATCAAGCATGTCCGACAGCCTCATGTCGGGGGTGAAAAGCTCTTTCATGACGCGAAGATAGCGATTAAATCAGCAAAGCGGTTATATGGAAGCCGGCAAAGGCGCACAACCAGGCCACGATCATGGTGTAGGCGCAAACCGCTATCGCCCACTTCCACTTCCCCGTCTCGTTCTTTATGGCCACGAATGTGGCGATGCAAGGGAAATACAAGAGAATGAATAACATGAACGCCACCGCCGCGGGCAGTGACACCTTGGAGACCAGGGCCGACTGAAGCTGCGTGTTGTCGGGATCCTCCGGGGCGTCCGAGGCGTACATCACACCCAATGTGCTGACCACAAGTTCTTTCGCCACCACTCCCGAGAGCAGGCTTATGTCCATTTTCCAGTCGAATCCGAGAGGATCCAGGGCCGGAGCCACAGCCTTTCCGACCTGTCCGATGTAGGAATGCTCTTGCTGATACTCAGCGTCCTTGCCTGAACGGGGGAAATAACCAAGACACCAGATCACGACCGAACCGATCAGGATCGTGGTGGCCATCTTCTCAAGGTACTGCCTGCCTTTTTCCCAAGTATGCCTCCACACAGCCTTACCCGTGGGGACGCGGTAAGGAGGAAGTTCCATCACGAACGGGAGGTCGTCATCTTTCACGAACCGGCTCAGGATCAACGCGGACAAGACAGCCAGGGCCACCCCGATGAAATAAATAGCCAGCAAGGCGAGGGCGGAGTGGCGGGGAAAGAAAGCCCCTGCCAGGAGGACGAATATCGGAAGTCTCCCGGCGCAGGACATGAAAGGGATTATGGCGATGGTGATAAGCCGGCTCTTCCGGCTCTCTATCGCCCTTGTGGCCATTATGGCCGGCACGTTGCATCCGAATCCCATAACCATAGGGATGAATGACTTGCCATGCAGGCCTATCCTGTGCATCAGCTTGTCCATTATGAAAGCAGCCCGGGCCATGTAGCCGGTGTCTTCCATGATGGAAAGGAAGCAATAGAGTATCAATATGTTGGGAAGGAACACAAGGACGCTTCCGACTCCGGCGATGATCCCGTCGACAAGCAGGTCCTTCAGCCACCCCTCCTTCATCAGATTCCCGACTAAGCCTCCGAACTTGCCCACAAGCCAGTCTATCCAGTTCATGGGATATTCCCCTAGGGAGAAAGTGGCCTGGAAAATCACATAAAGGATCAGGAGGAACACCGGGAAAGCCGCCCATTTGTTGGTCACGACAGCGTCGATCTTCTCGGTCCAGGATTTCTCCCCGACCGGCTCTATGTGACGGACATAGGTCTTGGAAAGGGCGTCGTGGATGAACTGGTATCTTTTCTCGATCTCTTCCGAGTCGTCGCCGGCGATGATCCTGTCTACAGAGACCGGCTCTCCTGAAGACGGCCCGTCAGCGACTTCCAGAATGGTGTCCAACAGTTCAGGCACACCCTCCCCGGTCCGGCAGACGGTCGGGCAGACCGGCATCCCGAGCAGGCGCCCGAGCCACTTGGTGTCAATCCTGTCTCCCCTTTTCTTCAGCTCGTCATACATGTTCAAGGCCATCACGACCTTGAGATTCATGTCCTTGACCTGTGTGGTGAGATAGAGGTTCCTCTCGAGATTCGAGGCGTCCACGACATTGATCACGACATCGGGGACGTTCTCCATCAGATTCTCCCTGACGAATCTCTCCTCCGGCGAGAATGCTGACAATGAATAGGTTCCGGGGAGGTCTACGAATATCAACCGACGTCCCTTCCAAATGAAGCTCCCCTCCTTGGCGTCCACAGTCACACCGCTGTAGTTACCCACATGCTCGTGGCTTCCGGAAGCCATGTTGAACAAGGAAGTCTTCCCGCAATTGGGATTGCCGACCAGGGCTACCCTTATCGCTCCGGGCTTGCCGGAATTGAACTCCTCCTCAGAGGATATCTCGATCAGGGACGCCTCTTCCCGGCGGAGGGAGACTTTGTAGCCGAGAACCTCGTACTCAATGGGATCTTTAAGGGGAGCGTTCATCACGGCGGTAACCTTTTTCCCGGGAATGAAGCCCATCTCGATGAGCCTTTTCCGGAAATTGCCCTGCCCGCCGACTCTGACGACGACACCGGTTTCCCCCGTATTAAGATCAGACAATCTCATCCGTCCGCGAAAATAAGTATTAATCCGTTCCGCGGCAATCCTAATAAATTGGTATTAGGCATGATTTCCAAAATACAGGAAAAATGACGAAATTCGCGGGACCATGTTGACTGACAAGCATCTCAGGATAGTGACGACGGACAGTGAGGGCTCTCTTGCCGAACGCTGCCGTACTCTGCTGGAACAAGCCGGGCGGAACGGCATTATCCTTCAGCTGACCTTTTTCCTCGACGCCTGCTCCGCCGGATCATTCGAGGAGGGCGAGAGGACGATACTGGACGAGTGCCGCTCATATTTCGGCATAGCTGTCCCGCTTGTGACCTGTGTGGCGCAGAAGCCGATAGGATCCACCTTGACAGCCGAGGTCCTGTACATGACAGGCGACGGTGAGGTGGAGTGTCATGAGGATTATGTCATTATCCGGAGCGGGTCGCGCGAGGAACTCCTCACAAAGGGGATAAGTTTCCCTTCCGCCGGAGACACCGGTGTCCAGGCTAAGGCGGTTTTTTCCCGAATCAATGGCATTCTCCAGAGCGAAGGGTTCAAAATCAACGAGATAGTCCGTCAATGGAACTATATCGAAGGCATCACGGAAGTCAACGACGGGGTTCAGAACTATCAGCTGTTCAACGACGAGAGGACGGCTTTCTATTCCCGGACGACCTGGCCGGACGGCTACCCCGCCGCCACCGGGATCGGATGCTCCGCCGGAGGGGTGACAGTCTCGGTTTATGCCGTGAAAAACGCCGCGAGGTATTCCAGACCTATCGACAACCCTCTTCAGACCCCCGCCCACAAATATTCAGGCAAGGTGCTTGTGGCCGGCCGCGAGACAAATAAGTCCACCCCGAAATTCGAGAGGGGAAGGTTGATAGGCGACACCGTGCTGATTTCAGGCACAGCGGCCATCAAAGGAGAGGACAGCGAGTTCTCGACCGACCCGGCCGTTCAGAGCGAGGCGGCGGCCGAGGTGGTGGAAAGCCTTGTCAGGCCCGGGAATATATTCCCCGGGAACATTCGCTTCAGGTTCAACTCCTTGAGAGTGTACATTAAAAGGGAGAAAGACGCCGGGGCCATTGTCAGGACGCTGGATAAGCGCTGGCATAATGTTCCGAAGCATTATCTGATAGCCGACATTTGCCGCGGGGAGCTTCTCCTGGAGGTGGAAGGCTTCGGCACGACGAGGAGATTCCTTGAGTGCTGCTGCGTGGATGATGGAGAGGCGGCACAGGCCCAGGCCGGAGGCGCTCTCAGGATCGAGCTGTGCGAGAACCTGCCTGTCGGCGGAGTCACCCCCTCTATAGATAATATCAAACGGACACTGGCGAGCGTCAATATCCCCGTGAATGTCCTGATCCGGCCGCGCGGTGGAAACTTCGTCTTTGACGAGGAAGAAATCGGGAATATGGTGGAGTCGATAAAAGCTTGCCGGAAGCTCGGGGTTAACGGTGTGGTTATCGGGGCGTTGAGAGAGGACGGTTCCGTCGATGTCGGGACCATGTCCAGGCTGGTAGCGGCCGCGGAAGGGATGGAGATAACATTCCACAGGGCGTTCGACGAGTGCGACGAGCCTTTCAAGGCGCTTGAGGATATCATCCGTCTCGAGTGCGACAGGTTGCTCACCGCCGGTCACGCCTCCAATGTCAACGACGGTGCCCCGATGCTGAAAGATCTTGTGGAAAGGGCAGCCGGAAGGATAACCATAATGGCGGGATCGGGAGTCAGGCCCGGCAATATAGCCGGTCTCGAGGCGTTAACCGGCGTCAAGGAGTTCCACTCATCGTCACACGGCCCGGACGGAAGGACTGACGCCGGGACTGTCTCCATTATGGTAAGATAATCATTTTCAAATGGTTTCTCTTTGGCGTATTTTCCTGGTCTTCGCTAAAATCGGATCATTCACGATCGGAGGAGGCTACGCCATGATCCCGTTGATCAAGGAGGAGCTTGTGAAAAGAGGGTGGCTTTCAGAAGAGGAGCTTCCGGACATCATCGCGTTGGCGCAGTCCGCCCCGGGGGTCCTGGCGGTCAACATGTCCATCTTCGCCGGTTATAAGATGAGGGGTTTCAAAGGCAGTGTGGCGGCTACCCTCGGCTCGGTCCTTCCCTCTTTCCTCATCATCCTGCTGATCGCCACGCTGTTCACGGGCTATCAGGACAACCCTGTGGTGGTCAGGATATTCAAAGGAATCAGGCCTGTCGTGGTGTCGCTGATCCTGGTCCCCATGATCAACATGGCACGGAAAGGGAACAAGACATGGTGGGCTTGGGCGATCAGCGCCTTGACACTGTTCCTTGTCGCCTTCCTGAAGTTTTCGCCGATCTATATTCTTCTGATCCTGATAGTGGCGGCCGTCAGTGTCACCATCATAAAAGAACGGAGGACCGCCAGATGATCGACCCTTGGATATTCCTCCAGCTTTTCTGGGTGTTTTTCGTCATCGGCCTTTTCACTTTCGGCGGCGGCTACGCCATGCTGTCCCTGATCCAGACACAAGTCGTCACCGCCCACTCATGGCTTACAGAGAGCGCTTTCACCGACATCGTGGCGATCTCGCAGATGACCCCGGGGCCGGTCGGGATAAACTGCGCGACTTATGTGGGCTACGAGGTGACAACTCAAGCCGGGGCTAGCCATTTGATTGGCGTTTTAGGCTCATTGACAGCGACTTTGGCCGTCATGCTCCCTTCTTTCATTATAGTCCTGACCATCGTCAAGTTCTATTCAAAATTCAAGGGAAACAAGATCTTCGAGGGGGTCATGGGATGGCTCCGCCCCGCCGTCGTGGGATTGATCGGAGCAGCCGCCTTGATTCTTATGTTCAATGTCGATTGGGCGGGCATGAGTCCCGCTATCTCCGTCGTCAAGGACAATTTCTCCGACTGGATCAGCTGGGTCCTGTTCGCGGCCGCGGCGATCGCGTCCCTGTTCCTGAAGATCGGACCCATACCCATCATCATAGCGGGTGGAGTTCTGGGCTTGCTCATCTATTAGGTTTTTTGTAAATTGCCGTCGATATATACCGATGGTAAACCGAAAAATCAAAAATAGATGACAAGAAAACTGTATCTAATCGTCTTGGCCTGTCTAGCGCTGGCGGTTACCATGCGCGCCAAAAAGCCCTCCATGGTCATCAACGTGATTCCTTATCCTCAGAGCGTCGAGGTCGGCAAGGGCTTCTTCAAAGGGGCCGGAGCTAATTTCAACTGCGACCAGGCCATCGACGCCGATTGCGCCACACTGATCCGTGATTTCGCGGACAAGCTCACTTTCATCACAGGGAAAGTCAATTCATTCGCCGTTCCCGTCGGCCTTTCCAAGATCGCCGGTAATGGAAGTGTGAAAGGATTCATCTTCCTGAAAGACAACGCGATGGGGCCCGAGGAGTATTCCATCGACATCACCAAGAAAACCTGTGTCGTCAAGGCCTCGGCCTACAACGGCTTCCTTTACGCCATCCAGACGCTGAAGCAGCTCACCGATGTCACGATCTTCTCCGATAAGGTCGATCCCGCCCAGAAGTTCATGTTCCCGGTGGTCTCTATCAAGGACAAGCCGAGATTCGCCTACAGGGGCATGCATCTTGACTGCGCCAGGCACTTCTTCCCCGTCGAGGAGGTCAAGAAATATCTCGACATCATGGCCGCCTACAAGCTCAACCGCATGCACTGGCACCTCACGGAGGATCAGGGATGGAGAATCGAGATCAAGAAATATCCCAGACTCACACAGGTGGGGGCTTTCAGGAACGGCACCATGGTCGGCAAGGACTTCAAGTCCAACGACGGCATCCGTTACGGCGGGTATTACACCCAGGAGCAGATCAAGGATGTGGTCGCGTACGCCCAGGCGCTGGGGATCACGATCATCCCCGAGATTGACCTTCCGGGCCATATGCTCGGGGCGCTCGCGGCGTACCCGGAGCTAGGCTGCACAGGCGGGCCGTACGAGGTTTGGACTAAGTGGGGAGTCTCCGACCAGGTCATGTGCCCCGGAAAGGAAGGCATGTTCACCTTCCTCGAGGACGTGTTCACCGAGCTTATGGAACTCTTCCCCTCGGAGTATATCCACATCGGCGGAGACGAGTGCCCTAAGACGGAATGGGAGAAATGCCCTGACTGCCAGGCAAGGATAAAGGCTCTGGGAATCAAGTCGGACGACGAGCACACCGCTGAGCAGTATCTCCAGAATTATGTCACTGCAAGGGTCCAGAAGTTCCTCAACGACCACGGCCGCAAGATTATCGGATGGGACGAGATTCTTGAGGGAGAGCTCGCCCCGGGAGCGACCGTGATGTCCTGGAGAGGGGTAGCCGGCGGCGTGAAGGCCTCCGCCCTCGGGTTCGATGTCATCATGTCCCCCAACTCCTTCTGCTATTTCGACTATTATCAGGGCGATCCCGCCACCGAGCCTCTGGCGATCGGAGGCGACCTCCCTATCGAGAAAGTTTACGGTTACGAGCCTTTCGAGGGTCTCGACGCTTCCCAGCGGAAGCATATCCTCGGAGTCCAGGCCAACCTCTGGACAGAGTACATCGGGACCAACGATTATCTTGAGTATATGCTGCTTCCGAGGATGTGCGCCCTCGCCGAGGTGCAGTGGTGCAAAGAGGAGGACAAGGACTTCGACAGGTTCGCGGCCGCTCTGAAAGCCGGGTCGTTCAAGATCTTCGACACCCTCGGCTACAACTACAGGAAATTCTAGAGAATCAACGATATGAGAAAAATAACATTCAAGGTTTTGGCCTTGGCCGCGGCCGCCGCTCTTCTTCTCGGCTGCAAAAACAAAGGGAAATCGACTATGGAGATAATGAATAATCTTCCCGCTGAGCCCGAGTTCGAGATCGTCACCTCGATGGGCAGCATCACTGTCAAGCTCTACAGCAAGACTCCCCTACACAGGGACAATTTCGCCAAGCTGGCTCTTGACGGCTACTACAACGGCCTTCTGTTCCACCGCGTGATCGACGGGTTCATGATCCAGGGAGGAGACCCCTACACCAAGGACGCCAGCGCCGCCGCCAAATACGGCCAGGGTGGCCCCGGCTACACCATCCCAGCCGAGTTCGTCCCTGAATATACCCACAAGAAGGGAGCGCTGGCCGCCGCGCGCAAGGGAGATATCGCCAATCCGATGAAAGAGTCCTCCGGCTCACAGTTCTACCTCGTCCAGGACGAGAACGCCTGCGCCCAGCTCAACGGGGAGTACACCGTTTTCGGAGAGACTGTCAAGGGGCTGGACGTGATCGACAAGATCGCCAAGGTCGAGACGGACAACAGGGACCGTCCCGTCCAGGACGTGAGAATCATCAAGGTCAAGCTGGTTGACTAAACCATTGGCACTGTTATTGCAAGTAAAAACCGTGAATAGTTTTTTCATAGGTTAAGTTTTAGGTTAGAATTGCGAACGCCGCATGCTGGGAAGCACGCGGCGTTCATCTTATATTCGCTTTGGTCAGAATTAGTCGTTGAGAGAGTAGCGGCGGAAAGCGACCACCTTGGCCTCAGGGTCAACCGACTTTATGTAAGCGGCGACGGAGACCTTCTCGTCGGACTGGACAAAATCCTGGTTCTCGAGGGTGTTCTCCTTGAGAAACTTCTGGACACGGCCGTTGGCGATGTTCTGGACCATCTGCTCAGGCAGGTTGGCGGCCTTCTCGGCGCCGACCTTGGTGATAATCTCACGGGCCTGGGCGGCCTGCTCGGGAGTGAGCCAACCCTTC
>CADBRH010000031.1 GCA_902797035.1 uncultured Bacteroidia bacterium
GATCACGTCCGGATGGACCTTGCCCCAGGAGAGGGGCTCGACGGCCACGTCGAGGTAGTCGGCGCCGGCGCGGGCGACCTCCAGCATCGAGGCGGGAGAGAAGCCAGGGCCGGTATGCCCATGGTACTGGACCACTATGTGGGGATACTTTGTCTTTATCTCCTTCACAAGATTGTACAGGACAGTGGGCCTGCCTATGCCGGCCATGTCCTTGAGGCAGATCTCATCGCACCCGTATTCCACGACCTTATCCACTATGCCAATGTAGTACTCCACGGTGTGGACGGGAGAGTGGGTGATGGAGAGGGCGACTTGGGAGATCATTCCTCCCTTCTTGGCGCCCTCGACCGAGACGCGCAGGTTGCGGTGGTCGTTCAGTCCGCAGAAAGAGCGGGCGATGTCGGTGCCCTGCTTTTTCTTAACTTTGAACATCAGGTCTCGTACATCCCTCGGCACGGGATTCATCCTGAGCGCGTTAAGGCCCCTTTCCAGCATATGGGTCTGGATGCCGGCCTTGTGAAAGGGGGCCGTCCACTTGCGGACAGCGACATTAGGGTTCTCCCCGAAAAGGAGGTTCACCTGCTCGAACGCGCCACCGTTGGTCTCGACACGGTCGAAGCAGCCCATATCGACAATCGCGGGGCCGACCTCACACAATTGATCGACCCTGGGGACATATTTGCCCGAGCTTTGCCACATATCCCTATACACCAGGGAGAATTTTATTTCTCTAGCCATTTTCGGTAATTAAATCATATAATCTTACAAATATACTTATTTTCCCGGATTCTATGAATATTTGACTTCAGACAGTACTGATCCTACGCGTAAACTCTTAACACTCACCTTGTCGCTGGCGCTCGCCTTCATCTCCTGCTATAAGAAGGAACCCCACCGGTCCCGGCGATGACACGCCCGCTTCCACCGGGATTGTCAAGGTCACCAACGTGAGACTTGACAAGAACACGGCCTCGATGACGGTTGGTGAGACCATGAAACTCACCGCCACCGTGTCCTCAGACGGCACCGTCACAGCCCTGTCTGTCGGAAGGTTGTACATCATCTGCACAACCGAGGACCAGGAGAAGACGGACCGTTGCATGATCGACGTGGCGGCCCCTGTGGTCAAGGTCACGGGAGTGTCCTTCGACATCAAGGAGATCATCGTCAACGAGGGCGACTCGTTCACTCTCAAACCGGTGTTCAAACCCTCCGACGCGACCGATAAGGGCGTCACTTGGGAAAGCGACGACCCGGCGATAGCCAGTGTCAATGACGAGGGAGTCGTGACAGCCGTGAAAACCGGCGCCACCAAGTCATTCGTGAAAGCCTCTAACCTGAAGATCGAATCCTCAGACCCCACAACCGCGGTCGTGGATTCCTACACCGACACCGAACGACTGGTCCGAATCAAGAAAAACGGTTTGGCCTCACTGGCCTGTCATGACGTGTCCGCCGGAGTGGACTGCTACATCAACAACGTCCTTATCGCCAGCAGTAACTAGACCGATAACCCCAACTCCTTGAAAAGCCGGCGGTAAACGTCTGCTTTCTTGTTGACAGGGAGGGGGTAGGCCCTTGAGGTGGAGGGCATGCGATAGAGCCTCATGGGCCTGCCCTCGAAGGCGAATGATGAATATTCACCGACCGCCGGGGACACTACCCCGAAGGTCCCGCGAAGGGTGTCAGCCGCCTTCTCGCCCGTCACCGCGACAGCCACGCAATCCGGAATCCGTCTCAGAAGGGCGGGGATGTCGGTCGGCTCCACCACCTCGAGGAACTTGTCCGAGGCGTTGTCCTTTAGACGGCGGACCACGGTGGCCGTGTCAAACAAGGCTATCCCTCTCTCCGCGCAGAACTCCTTGATCTCCGCTAACTTAAACCTCTTGGCGGCGGTGTCGGTGAAGCGGTCCCTGTCATCGAAGAACACAATCCCGAGGATTCTCCAGAAGTCGTTGATGTAGTTCGGGTAATAGAACTCCACGCTCCATCTTTTCCTCTGCGGAGGGAAACTGCCAAGGAAGAGGACCTTCGCGCCCGGAGGCAGGAAGGGCTCGAAAGGATGACGCTCGATTCCGGTGGCCATGGCTACGCTTTAAGGAATATCCCTCGCTTGTACATGAGGCGGAGTATGAGGAAGAGGATGGTCACGTTGGCGACTGTGACGACCAAAGAATAATAGTCTCCGGTCAGGCCCTCGAAGCCGTGCAGGAGGGACTTGGAGACGGATGAGAAATTGATTACCTCACCGATGCAGTAGGCCGCTATCGAGTTCATGCCGAAGTACTTCAGCCAGTTCAATCCCTTGCTCTTTCCCCAGACGTCCACCACAAAGTAGACCACGGCAAGGGCCAGGCAGCATATTCCTCCCGAATAGAGGGTCATGGAACTGCTCCAGATCTTCTTGATGATGGGGAACCATGAGCCTAGAGCCACACCGAGGACCACGAGGGAGGCCCCGGTGGCGGCCAACAACAGCCCCCTGACCGGTTTTGTCCTGGAGGTGTCTTTCAGGATGGTGCCGGCGTAACAGCCCAGCATCACCGTCACGATGAAATTGAGGCTGCTGAGGATCCAAGTGTATTGGTAACCCTCGTTCCACGTCCAGCTCCCGTCGGAATTCCAGATCACCCCGTCCCTATGGCTTCCCAGGACGGCCTTGTCGATCACCATCGCCACATTGCCCTGAGGGTCGAGGTTCATATTCCCGAAAACCACGAACACCAGGATATAGGCGGCGAAACAGAGAGAGCCGAAGACCCAGCTACCCCGCTTCCCGAGATAAACGAAAGCCAAGGCGGCGAAAACATAGCCCACGGCGATTGCCTGGAGGGTGTTGGCGAAGGGATGGAAGACCTTGAAATCAAGGTTCAGGAGATTCCCCTGGACAATCCAGCCAAGGAAGAACAGCAGGCAGAAACGCTTCAATAGCTTCAGGTGGAAAGCCTTGCCGGGCCTCTCCCCTTCCCTGTATTTGGCCATCGAGAAAGGGATGGTGGCCCCGGACACGAACATGAACAGGGGCATAATAATGTCCCAAAGGACGAAACCCTCCCAAGCGACATGGGACACCTGCTGACGAACCCCGTCCCAAACGGGAGATGTGTTGATTCTCAGGAATGTGTGTATCACAGGACCCGCTGCCAGAAGCAGGAAAAGGTCCATCCCGCGGAGGATGTCAAGCGAGGCCAGCCTCTCTTTACTCTCCATAAACCTACTGTTTCCCTGACTCGAACTCGAGAATCACCTTCTCGGCCTTCGCGTAGCCGTCGGCCGGAGCCTTCCACATGATGGCGAAGATAATGCTGCCGAGGACACCGAAGGCGATGGCGACAGCGAACACCGTGTTCCAGCCGAAGGACTTGGCGATCATACCGAACACGACTCCGGACACGGCCGTGCTGGCATAGCCGAAGATGCCCAGAATGCCGTTAGCGGAGGCGGCCGCGCGTTTGGTCGCCTGGTTGGAGGCGGCGATGCCAGTCAGGGCCTGAGGACCGTAGATAAAGAAACTGGACAGTATCAGGAACACCATGGCGAGTCCCTTGTCAGCCTGTGGCAGACGCCAGAAAATGAAGAAACAGAGAGTGGCCATCACCATGCAGATAAGGCAGGTGTGGTGGGCCTTGCTCTTGAAGAACTTGTCGGTGGCCCAGCCGGCCAGCAGGGTGCCTATTATGCCGCCTACTATCTCTGAAGCCGCCACGACATTGGCCGCGACGGCGATGTCCATATGCTTGTATTCGGTGAGGAACATCGAGCCCCAGTCTAGGATAGTGAAGCGGATAACATAGACGCAGAAATTGGAGACCGCCAGAATCCAGATAATCGGGTTATGGAATACCATCTTCTTGAGCAGCGCGTCATAAAGCTTCTTGGCATGCTCGGGCGACTCCTTGACCACCTCGATTTTGGAAGGGAGTTTCTCGTCGATCTCGTCCGGATTAGGAAGACCCACGTCAGCGGGAGAGTCCTTCAATCCGAAGAAGAGCAGCAGGCTGCCCGCGGCGGCGAGAATGGCAGGAATGAAAAAGCACCACTG
Source organism: uncultured Bacteroidia bacterium (assembly GCA_902797035.1). Lineage (GTDB taxonomy): Bacteria > Bacteroidota > Bacteroidia > Bacteroidales > UBA932 > Cryptobacteroides. The sequence continues at coordinate 4,043 of CADBRH010000031.1, forward strand.
CCAGGCCTCGTAGCCCATTCTGCCGAGGATAAAGGTGCCGCAGAGGACGGCGACCAGGCCGGCGCCTATGGAGTGCGAGCTGTTCCAGACGGACTGTTTCGTGGCGAGCTCGGAGGGCTTGATCCAATGGGCCATCAGCGAGCCGCAAGGCGGATAACCCATGCCTTGGGTGAACCCGTTGATCAGCCACATCGAGCCGATGAAATAAACCAGACCGACCGTGGCCTTTCCGCTCTCGTCCATAAAATGGAAGAGGCCGTTCATCTGCGGGCTCAAGCCGATCAGGATGTTAACGATGGCGGAGAGCAACAGCCCCATACCCATGATGAACTTCTTGGAGCGGGCCCTGTCGGAGATGAACCCGTTGATGAACCGGGACACCCCGTAAATGATGCCGTTCAGTGTCAGGAATATTCCCAACTGGGTCTCGTCAAGTCCGAGCTCCGACTTCAGGGCCGGCATGGCTATGCTGAAATTTTTCCTGACGAAATAGAAGAGGGCATATCCGATCATCAAGAAGATGAGGGTGCGCCACTGCCACAGGTTGTATCTTTTCTTAACAGTCATTTCCATATCCACAAATATAATTATTATTTCGTACTTTTGTGAATATGAACACGAAAGAGAACCACAACAAGTCGGTCTCCAGGGAGACACGGGAGAAACTTCGCCGGATCAGGCATCTCGCCCTCGACATGGACGGTACCATCTACATGGAAAACAACATATTCCCGTTCACCATCCCCACACTCGACGCCCTCAAGGCCGCCGGGATCGGGCACTCGTTCCTGACTAACAACCCGACCAAATCGGTCGGGGATTATGTCGCCAAATTGAAGAGGATGGGGATAGACTGCGCCTGGGAAGACATGTACACCACCCCGATAGCGACGATTGACTACATCAAGAAGACATATCCCGAGGTCAAACGCCTGTTCATGCTCGGGACACCCAGCATGCGGGAGCAGTTCGTCGAGGCCGGTTTCATCTCATGCGAGGACGATCCCGCCGACAGGCCGGACATGCTGGTGGTCGCTTTCGACACCACTCTGGTGTATTCACGGCTCTGCAGGGCGGCGTGGTGGGCGAAACAAGGATTGCCCTACATCGCCACCAATCCCGACTGGGTCTGCCCCACCGATGCCGAGACCATCCTCGTGGATTGCGGCTCGCTCCAGAAATGTATCGAGGCCGCGACCGGCAGGAGGCCCGACAAGGTCATGGGGAAGCCGGACCCCACGATGCTTGACGGCATCCGTGACCGCCACGGGCTCAAGCCAGAGGAGATCGCCATGGTGGGCGATAGGATCTACACCGACATAGAGATGGGCCGCAGGGCGGGAGCCGTCAGCATCCTTGTCCTGTCCGGCGAGACAACGCTTGAGACAGCCCTCGAGGCCGGCACGGCCGACGTCATAGTCCGGGATCTCGAGGAACTCGGCGACCTTATTCTCGAAAGTCGCAAGCCATTATAAATGAAGATTTTATTCATACACGGGCTGGCCTCTTCCGGAGCCTACAAGATGGCCTCCTCACTGAGGATCCTCCTTAAGGGAAGCGAGGTCGTCGCGCCGGACGTTCCGATTGACCCCACGGAGGCCCATTCACTGCTTGAGGGAATTTGCAAGGATGAGGACCCCGATCTTGTAGTAGGGCTCTCACTCGGCGGATTCTGGGCCCAGAAACTCCGGGGACGCCGGAAATTCCTTGTCAACCCGGACCTCCATCCTTCCCGACTACTCCGGAGCAAGATCGGGGTGATGGAATATCTCTCCCCCCGCCTGGACGGGGCCACATCCTTCAACATCACCGAGGAGATTTGCCAGGGCTACGAGGCTCTGGAGCAGAATGAGTTTGAGGGGTTGGAGGACACGGAGATCGCCCTGACCACAGGACTGTTCGCTGACCGTGACGAGATGGTGGACTGCCATGACGAGTTCCAGATCCACTATCCGGGCCGCGCCCGTCGCTATCCCGGGACACACCTCCCGAACTACCCCCAGATTAAAGATTATTTCATCCCCGTGATTCTCAATGAGATATCTCCTGAATAGCTCGACTGACCCTTACTTCAACATGGCTTTGGACGAGTTCTGCCTCGAGAATGTGGTCCGGGACGAGCCGTATTTTTATCTCTGGCGCAACCGCCCCTCAGTCATTATCGGGTTGAACCAAAACGCTTGGTCGGAAGTCAACCTGGACTATCTCCGTGAACACGGGATCACCCTTGCCAGAAGGGTCACCGGAGGCGGGGCCGTCTATCACGATCTCCAAAACCTCAACTACA
>CADBRH010000032.1 GCA_902797035.1 uncultured Bacteroidia bacterium
CAGGGATATCCTGATCCGGGCCTATGCAGTTCCAAAGCTCAAGCATGAAAGCCTGGCAGAAGCGCATGATCTCGGCGTTGGACTTGCCCACAGGGTCAAAGTCCGAGCCACCCTTGGCGCCACCCATGGGAAGGGTTGTGAGGGCGTTCTTGAAAGTCTGCTCGAAACCGAGGAACTTCAACATCGAGGGAGTGACAGCTTTATGGAAGCGGAGTCCGCCCTTGTAGGGGCCGATCGCGCTGTTGAACTGGACGCGGTAACCGAGATTGGTCTGGACCTCGCCGTTGTCGTCGATCCAAGTGACACGGAAAGTGAAGATCCTGTCGGGCTCCACGAGCCTCTCGACTATCTTCGCCTTCTCGAACTCTGGATGCTGGTTGTAAACTTCCTCGATGGACTCGAGCACCTCCTGTACCGCCTGGAGATATTCCTTCTCTGTAGGATACTTGGCCTGGAGACGGGCCATGATTTCTGTGGTTTTCATTATTAGTTAGTACTGTTGTTACAAAACATCAATAATAATCAGCTATTAGTCGCGAATGTAAAGAATAAAATAGAGAAAACGTAATAATTATAAAGAAAAAGACAGGCATTTCCGCCTGTCTTTCAATATTCCTGAAAAAAGGTTTACTGCTGCTGGGCCTGAAGCTCGGCCTGAAGGGTCTCGAGAGTCCTTCCGGCGGGGATATTAAGCTCTTTCCTGGCGTCGGGGGTAAGATCCTTGCACGCGGCCTTGTCCACATAGTAGAACTGGGAGGTGTCGAAGACGAAGGTGTATCCGCCGGCCTTGGCGAGCTTCTCGACAACCTCGAGGGCCTTCTTCTGGATAGGCTCCATCAGCTTCTGGTTCTGCTCCTGAAGCTCTACCTGGATGGACTGGGAGAATTCCTGAATCCTGTTCTGGATCTCGGCGAGCTCCTTCTCCTTGCTCTCCTTGATGGCCGGAGTCCAGGTCGCCTGCTTCTGCTGGTACTCGTTGAATTTAGCCTGCCCCTCATCCACCATACTTTGGTAAGTGTCGTTGGCTTCTTTCTGGGCGGTCTGCATCTGTGCCCTGGCGGCGTCAGCCTCAGGCATGAGCATCACAAGCTCATTGAAATCCACATAAGCGAATCTCGCCTGGGCGGAAACGGTAAGGGTGAACAATGCCATGGCGGCGAACAAAACGATCTTTTTCATATCAATAGTCAATTTTAGTTTCCTTGAATATCCGGTTTAGCAAAGATTGTGCAAAGTTAAGAAAAAAATCAATATCAGAACTGTTGGCCTATCATGAAATGGAACTGGCTCCTTTCGCTCTTGGTAGGATTGTCGAATCCCCAGCCCCAGTCGACGCCCAGCAGTCCGATCATCGGGAGGAATACCCTGACGCCGACTCCGGCCGACCTCTTGATCTGGAACGGGTTGAACTTCTCAATCCCGGACCAGCAGTTACCTCCCTCCATGAAAGCCAGCAGGAATATGGTGGACTGAGGTTGCAGGATCACCGGATAGCGGGCCTCGACGGTGAACTTGTCGTAAACATTACCGGCGTAATAACCGTTGGTATTGTAAGGGGTGGCCTCCCAAGGGGTCAGCGAGTAGTTCTCATATCCCCTCAGAGGGATGATGTCCGAGCCGTAGGTGTCGTAACCGGACATCCCGTCTCCTCCGACCCTGAACCCCTCGAACGGGGAGTAACCCCACTTGCGGTTGTAATAACCGAGATAGCCGAACTGGGCCCTGCCCATGATCACGAGATCCTTCCAGACCTGAGTGTATGTCTCGGCGCTGAATTTCCATTTGTGGTACTCAATCCACTTGTACCTGTCCGAGGAAGACCAGTTGTCATAGTTGATGTCTTTGTAACTGGCGACCTTGGTGGGCTTGCCGGACGCGTCCAACGTGCCCATGTCCGTCTTGCGGAACAAGGAATACGGCGGGGTGAGCTGCATGCTGGCCGAGAAAACGGACCCGCGCCTCGGGTAAATCTGCTGATCGGTCGAGGTCCTGCTGAGGTTGGCCGTGTAACTGAGGTTGTGGGACCTTCCGTCAGTGAACATGAAGTAACCGCTGAACCAGTTCTTCAGGTCATAAACCTGCCAGCTAAGGCCATTGTAGAAGACAAAATAATCGTCAGGCCATTTCAGACGGGTTCCGATTCCTCCGGAGAGGCCGTATATCTGCATGACCTTGTCGTTGCTGAGCAGGCCGATGGCCAGATAGGAGTCCGTCTGCCTTGTGTAATATGCCTGGAGATTCAGGGAGGTGGGCTTCTTCTGGGTAAGCCAAGGCTCCGTGAAGCTGAATATCAATGAGGTGTAATACGTTCCGTTGGTCTGGAAACGCAGGGACAGGTTCTGGGCGTCTCCTAGAGGGACGGGCCTCCACGCGCTCTTGTCGAACATCCTCCTGGTGGAGAAATTGTTGAAACTGACTCCGACCGTGGCCACGAAAGTGTTGGCTCCCCAACCTCCCGACAACTCAAGCTGGCTGGAAGGCTTCTCTGTCACGTTGTAGACCAGGTCCACCGTGTTATTGAGCTGGTTGGGCACAATCGAGTACCCTCCCTCGCTCGATATGGCCTCGGGATCGAACTGCCCGAGAGAGGCGATTTCCCTGATGGACCTCTCGAAATTGGTCTGGCTGAAGAGGTAGCCCGGCTTTGTGTAAACCTGTCTGCGGACGACTTTCTCGCTCGTGAGATCGTTGCCGTTGATGATGATGTTGTTCAGGGTGGCCTGCTTGCCTTCCGAGACCCTCATCTCCACATCGACGGAATCACCCTCGATGTTCAGCTCGACCGGAGTGACCACGAAGAAAAGGTAGCCCTCGTCACGGTAGAGCTTGGACACATCATAGTCAGTCTGTTTCCCGCCCCCGTTAAGCCTCTTCTGCATGGTGACCAGATCATAGGGATCTCCCTTCTTGATCTGGAGGATGGAGTTGAGCTGCTCGGCGGAATGTACGGAGTTGCCTGTCCATGTGACGTTCCTGAAGTAATATTTCTTACCCTGGTCGAACTTGAAGTCGATGGCGAGGCGGTCGGGCTCGACATAGTAGATGGAATCCTTGATTATCCGAGCGTCGCGGTAACCGGCCTCATTGAATTTACTGATCAGGTTCTTCTTGTCGTTAGGATATTCCTTCTCATTGAACTTCTTGCTGTTGAAGAAGTTGTAAATCTTTTTCGCCTTCGTCTTCTTCATCGAGCGGGCCAGCTTGAAATCTGAGACCCCCTCGTTACCCTCGAAATTGATGTCCCGGATCCTGACCTTGTCTCCCTTGTTCACGGCGAAATTGACCCGGATCGCGTTTTTGATTATGGTGTCCTTCTGGGTCTGCACGTCAACATCGCAGTTGAGGAAACCCTTCTCGGAGAAATACCTTTTGATGATGCCGACCGAGGTCGAGGCGACATAATCCGAGAACTCGCCTCCCCTGCGAAGATGAAGCCTTTCCTCGAGGTCTTTCTGCTCGTTCTTCTTGACTCCCGTGTACAACCAGCGGGAGACTCTCGGACGCTCCTTGATGATGATCTTGAACCAGGCGGAATCTCCCTGGGCGCTCAAGTGATCGATCTCCAACGCCACGTCCTCGAAATATCTCTGCATCCAAAGCCTTGTGACAACGGAAGTGAGCTCGTCGCTGGGGACCTTGACAGTCATCCCTTTCTGCAAACCTGTAAGGGATACGATCTGCTGCTCGCCGAAATGCGTGTTCCCCTCGACCGAGACACCGCCGATGACATAGGTCTTGGACTGATCGTAATCAACCTCGACCGGGCCGGAACTCACCTCCGGCTCCTGGGCGAGGGCCGCGACGGAGGCCATCGACAAAACTAAGACGCACAAAAGACGATATATTCTCATCAGAACAGGCTTCATTGAATTCAAAGGTGCAAATTTACTCAATTATTTGACTTTTCCATACCTTCTATCCCTCTTTGAGTACTCTTCGAGGGCCGAGCGGAAATCCTTTTTCCCGAAATCAGGCCACAATGTGTCAACGAATAGGAACTCCGAATACGCCGCCTGCCACAACAGGAAATTGCTCAGACGGCTCTCACCGGAAGTCCTGATGATCAGGTCGGGGTCGGGGATCCCCGCGGTGACCAGCCGCGACGCCAACTCATCGGCGCCGGCTTCGCTCATGGCCGAGGGGTTGGACGCGTAGTCGGCGGCAAGCCTCCTCGCGGCCTGGAGAATGTCCCATTTGCCGCTATAGCTCAGGAACACGATCAGATCGAGGACCGGCTCAACCCCGGGAGGCGTGGCCGTGTAATCCTCGGCGCCCTTTATCGCCTCCACAAGATGAGGCTCCAGACGCCCCATATCCCCGAGAGCGCGGAACCTTACCCCCTGCTTTTTAAGGTTATCGACCTCGTCAGCTATAGCCTTGAGCATCAAGCCCATGAGAGTGTTCACCTCGGATTCCGGCCTTCCCCAGTTCTCCTCCGAGAAAGCGAAAAGGGACAGATACCTCACGCCGTTCTCGGCGGCCGCCTCAACACAGGCGCGGACACTCTCCACGCCGTGGGAGTGACCGAATACCCTTTCCTCTCCCCTCTGCCGGGCCCAACGGCCGTTGCCGTCCATTATTATGGACACATGAGCGGGTATAACGCTCGGTTTTTTATCTTTAGATTCCTCCATTCCTGATATCCTCCCCCCAGAACAACTTTGTCGTGAGGGCCTTAATGAAACTGGACTTCTCGAGCCTCACCCTTTTCAGCGAAAACTGTGCCACCTTGACCTCGAGAGACGCGTCGGCCGACAGACGGACGTTGCGGTTGTCCATCGACATGGCCACGGTCTTGTCCCTGGAACGCATGGAGATCGACACCACCGTGATGTCCGGGACGACAAGAGGGCGGACATTCAAGTTGTGAGGGGCTATTGGAGCTATTATGAGAACTTTCGCGTCCGGCACGCAGATAGGGCCTCCGACACTAAGCGAATAGGCTGTGGAGCCGGAGCTTGTGGAGACCAGCAGACCGTCAGCCCAATATGTCGGAAGAGGATTGCCGTCAAGGCAGACGTCGATGCCGAGGATCGAGGCTCCTCCCCTGAGGACGGATATCTCGTTAAGTGTGTACGGCCAGAAAGAGGAGTCCGTCCCTATCACGTCCCCTATCACCCGGGTCTCGAGCAGGGCCCTGTCCTCAAGGGTGTAGGTGCCGCCTATGATGGCCTCGGCGGCCTCCTCTGGGTTATATTCAGAGAGGAAACCTAACCGGCCGGTGTTGACTCCGAGAACGGGGATCCCGGAGAATCCCACTCGTTTCGAGGCCGAGAGGAAGGTCCCGTCCCCGCCGACGCTCAGGGCCATCACCGTACCGTCCGCGATGTCATCAGAGGAGCGGATCCTGTACAAGTCAAAACCCGCGGCGGTGAGTCTGCCGGACATCTCCCGGAACCGCTCGCCCGCCAAAATGGAATCATGCCTTGAGTAAATCGCTATCTTCATCCGTATTCAGGCTGATGGTGTTCAAATTTCAAAAATAGCACAATTCTGATTAATTATTAACATAAATCACTACTTTTGCAGCATGACAAGGCTCAGCGTCAACATAAACAAGATAGCGACTCTCCGAAACGCCCGGGGAGGTGACATGCCGGACGTGGAGAAGGCCGCCGTCGATTGCGAGCGTTTCGGCGCCGAAGGCATCACTGTGCACCCGAGACCGGACGAGAGGCATATCCGGTATTCCGACGTGAGACTCATCAGACCCACCGTCCACACGGAGTTCAACATCGAGGGCAACCCGATACCGAGTTTCGTGGACCTTGTCCTGGAAGTGGTTCCCGACCAAGTCACCCTGGTCCCGGACGCCCACGACGCGATCACCTCGAACCAGGGATGGGACACATTGTCCAACAGGGAGTTCCTGAGTGACATCTGCGGAAGGTTCAAGGAGAAAGGGATCCGGACATCCATATTCATCGATCCCGATCCCGAGATGGCCGAGGGGGCGAAAGCATGCGGATGCGACCGGGTAGAGCTTTACACCGCGGCTTACGCGGAGATGTTCCCCTCCAACCCCGAAAAGGCGGTGGAACCGTATCTGAGAACGGCCCTGAAGGTCCGGGAACTGGGGCTGGGACTCAACGCCGGCCATGACCTCAACCTCGACAACCTCCAGTATTACATCGAGACCATCCCATGGACCGACGAGGTCTCGATAGGTCACGCCATCATCTGCGACGCGCTTTACATGGGACTGGAGGCGACAATCCAGGCGTATCTTTCGAAGATTAAGTTTTTTTGATTACATTTGTAAGTTGGAATATTATTAAAGAAAAGATAAGATGAAACAAACACCATTGATTCTCAGCATTATAGCCCTCGTGGCTGTAGCCGCTCTCGGAATTGTCCAGCTCACATCCGACGGAAGCAAGAAGAAAGCCGCTCCCGGAGAGGCCGTGGAGACTGTCGCCAAGGAAGGCTCAATCGTCTGGTTTGACCTCGACAGGGTCCTGAACGAGTATGACATGGCGAACGATCTCCGTTCCGTGGTCGAGACCAAGATGCAGAGCATCCAGGAGGAGGTCACCCGCAGGGGCAATAAACTCCAGAGCGACCTCAACAAGTTCAACTCCGACCTCAACAAGGGTATCCTGGTCCGTTCGGTCGCCGAGCAGAGGAGCCAGAAGCTTCAGGAGCAGCAGAACAGTTTCAACACCTACGCCGCCCAGAAGGAGCAGGAGATGGCTGAGGAGCAGCAGGTCATGATGAACCAGATCGCTGACGCCATCAAGACCTTTATCGACAAATTCAACGAGGAGCATAAGTACGCCATGATCGTGGCCACCCAGGGGAATATCCTTCCTCTGCCCGTGACAACCGGCGACCCTGACCTCGACATCACCGACGCTCTTCTCGAAGGCCTGAACGCCGACTACGTCAAGAACAAGGGCAAGGGAGAGGATTCCACCAAGACCGAATAACTTGAGAATCGCGCTCCTATCGTGCTTTTACCCTTTCAGGGGAGGGATCTCTCAGTTCAACGCGAGTCTTTACTTGGAGCTGGGAAAAGAAAACACGGTCAAAGCGTTCAATTTCAAAAGGCAATATCCGGATTTCCTGTTCCCCGGAAAGACCCAGTTCGTCACAAATGATGACGAGGCCGTACCCATCGAGAGCGAGGCTCTCCTGGATACGGCTAATCCTTTCACTTATGTCAAGACCTTCCGGGCTATAAAAAACTGGAAGCCCGACCTTGTGATCATCAGCTACTGGATGTCCTGGTTCGCGCCTTCGCTCGGATGGATAGCCAGGAGGTTGAAGAAAAGGTGCAGGGTGATTTCGGTGCTTCACAACGTTATCCCTCACGAGCCCCGATTCTTCGACGCTCCCTTGACAAGGTATTTCCTGTCTGGCTGTTCAGGACATGTGACCTTATGCCACGAGGTCTCTGAAGATCTTTCCAAGCTGGCTCCTAAGGCATTGAGAACCACCTTGTTCCATCCTGTTTACTCCCACTTCGGGGAAAGGGTTCCCAGAGAAGAGGCTGAGACAAGGCTGGGACTTGGGAAAGGAAAGAGAAATCTTCTTTTCTTCGGCTTGATCCGGGAATACAAAGGCCTTGACATACTCCTCGAGGCTTTCGGGAGGCTCGACGACAGCTACAACCTGATCGTCGCCGGAGAGCCTTACGGGTCTTTCGTCAAATACGAGGAGATCATCAACTCCTCGCCCGCCAAGGACAGGATCAAACTGTTCACCCGTTACATCAAGGATTCCGAGGTGAAATATTTCTTCTCCGCAGCCGATCTGGCCGTCCTGCCTTACAGGTCCGCCACGCAAAGCGGCATCAGCGCCATCTCCTGGCATTTCGAGGTGCCTATGGTGGTGACCGATGTCGGCGGCTTGAAGGAGACCATCGGGGACACCGGTACAGGGCTGGTGGCCCCTAGCCCGGACCCCGGGCCCGTGGCGGAGGAGATAAAGAGGTTCTTCTCCGACGGGAACCTTCGCGCGCTCTGTGTCAATTCGATAAAAGCCGAGAAAGACAGGCTGTCCTGGAAGACCTTCGGGAAGAGGCTGCTCGAGTTCTCCGATAATTTATACAAGTCGCTATGAAATCAAAGCCCGTGAATATTCTCGCGGCGTTCCTACTCGCCGTCATCCCCATGGATCTCGCTCTGGCGCAGGAATATGTGCCCCCACAGGTGGTCGTCTCGAAGGAGAAGGTGCGCTCTGGAGGGAAAGTTTATTATTCGCATGTCGTGCTTGAGCGCCAGACCCTGTTCTCGATCAGCAAGGCTTACGGAGTGACCATCGAGGAAATCTACGAGGCGAACCCGACCTTGAACCTGGAGACAGAGGGTTTGAAGAAGGACCAGATACTTCTGATCCCTGTCAAGGACAACATCCCGGCCGAGGTCTCCCCCGCTCCGGCCGTCCCCGACGAAGCTGTGTCATCTCCCGTTGAGAGTGATCCGGAATCCTCCGGGGAGGACGAGGGTTATTTCATTCACAAGGTGAAATGGTTCGAGGACCTGGACGCCATCGCGAGAAAATACGGCGTGTCGAAAGAATCGATCATGAATATCAACCGCATGACCTCCGACAAAGTCCGTCGCAAGCAGTTGATAAAGATCCCGAGGGACCCTTCCGCCTGGGAGGGCGACGCCGTCCGGCCCGAGCCGGAGGAACCCGGGGACGTGACCGAGACACCGGTTGAGGCGGCCGACACCACGGAAGCGCGCGACCACGTGTTCGTGGACGGGCTTGACGACCTGTTCGTCAGGGAGGGCCGTCACGATGTCAGCATATCCATGCTAATTCCGTTCTCCTCAAACAAGGCCGGGGACAGGACCTCGTTCATGGACTTCTATTGCGGGGCGCTTCTCGCCGCCCGCTCCCTCGGCGGCGAGGGCGTGAACCTTGACATCCACTCCTACGATGTGGGGGGCGGGAATATGCCCGTGACCTACGAGAGGCTCGCGGCCAGTGATTTCACGATCGGGCCGGTCTCCAACTCCGACATCATCAAAGCCTCCTCCATAGGCCAGGGCGACGCTTGGATCGTGTCTCCCCTGGACATGCAGGCCGAGGCGCTCGTCGACTCCCTGTCAACGCTCATCCAGGCCCCCACGCCGACATCCGTTCAGGTCAGGGATATGGTGGAATGGATCAAATCGGATTCCCGTCCCGGGGACATTGTTTTGGTCGTGACTCCTTCCAATCCCGCGTCCGAATACCTCGACATGGTCGAGAGATTCATGGAAGAGGCCGGAGTGCCGCATATCACCACCACCCTTGGTTCCATGCGATCCAAACTAGGCGGAGGCGGGACCAACCGGGTCGTTCTCGCGTGCGAATACACGGAGAAAAGCACGGTTTTCCTCATCGAGGCCCTCAGGAACCTTTATATGGCCTCCAGCAAGAACAACGAGATCGTCCTCTACAGCACCTCGAGAATCAGGACGTATGACCAGATCGAGGTCGAGCAGCTGCATAAGGTCAACCTCCACGCGAGCGTGACTTATTTCGTGGATTACAACAACAAGAAAGTCAGCGACTTCCTTCTCCAGTACAGGGCGCTTTACAACACCGAGCCAAGCAGGTCGGCGTATTCCGGATACGATCTGATGAGCTATTTCTCGACGTTGGCCCACAAATATGGTAAGAGATGGCCCAGGGCCCTGAGAAAAGTGGAATTCTCCGGTTTGCAGTCGGATTTCAATCTTGTGAGGACTCCCTCGGGGAGTTACATCAACAACGCGGTGAGAAGGGTTGTCTATAATCCCGACTTCTCGGTGACCTTAATCAGATAGGAGCGACCTCGCGTTCTCGACAGCCGCGGAGGTGACGTGACTTCCGGAAAGCATTCTCGCGATCTCCGACACCCTCTCCTCTCCGGAAACCTGCCGGATAGTGGTCAGGGCGCCCTCGTCACCGAAAGACTTCTCCACAACATAATGAGCCTCTCCCTTCGCCGCCACCTGAGGCAGGTGCGTGATGGCGAAGACCTGCATATCCTTTCCCATAGAGCAGATCATCTGCCCCATCTTGTCAGCCGCGCTCCCTGACACTCCCGAGTCAATCTCGTCGAAAATCAGCGTGGGCATACTCACGAACCTGGCCATCATGGCCTTCAGGCAAAGCATCAGGCGGGACAACTCGCCGCCGGAGGCGCATTTGGCGACATCCGAGGGCTTGTCCCCGGAAGCCGAGAAAAGGAAACGGACATTGTCCGATCCCGACGCTCCGGCCGGAGCGTCGGCCAACTCAACCTCGAAGACGGCCCTCTCCAACTCGAGAGAGCGAAGAGAGGAGACGATCGCCCCGGCGAATCCCTCTTTGGCTGATTCACGCGACTCGTGAAGGGCCCGGCAGACGGACTCGAACTCTTTTCTCTCTTTGAGTATCCTCCCGGAAAGATCCTCCTTGCGGGCGACAAGTTCATCCACATCCGACAGGGACTCGGAGAAACCGTCTCTCATCGAGATCAACTCCCCGACAGAGGAGGCGGAATATCTCTTCATCAAGTCGTACAGGAGGGACAGACGCTCGTCAACCTCCCCGATCCGCCGATCGGAAACCTCCGTCCTCGACCCGATCGAGGCGACCTCTTCCAGGATATCATTCAACTCCAGCCTGGCCGACTCCAGCCTCTCCGCCAGAGAAACAGTCTCCGGGACGAATCTCCCGGCTTTCTCCAGATGCTTCCGGGCCTCTTTCAGCGAGGCCGTGTCAATACAGCCTTCGGCGCCGGCAAGAGACTCCCTGACGGTCTCGACATTGGAGAGATAATCCCGCTCTTTCTCCAGATCCTCCAATTCGCCCTCCCTGAGACTGGCGTCAGAGAGCCTTTTCAACCTGGAACGGAGATAGTCACCCTCCTCCTCAAGGCGGGCCAGTTCCCTTGTCACTTCATCAAGCTGATCCTCAAGCGCCCTCAACGAGCGGTAAGTACCGGAGCATCGTTCCAACAGGCCGGCGTTCCCGGCGAAATGGTCCAGCGTCAGGAGTTGGAAAGACTTGTCCGTCAGTATCCTGGTCTGATGCTGGGCATGTATGTCAACCAGCCTCGAG
>CADBRH010000033.1 GCA_902797035.1 uncultured Bacteroidia bacterium
GAGATGACCGCCGAGATGGCCGAGAAGCTTGGCCTCAAGTTCGTCTACGAGGTTGTGAAGAACTACAAGATCGGCACGCCCGTGACCGACCAGGCCGACTTCGTGACTCTCGCGGACGGCGTGTTCACCCCGAAGACCTATGACACCGACGGCACCGCCGCGATCGGCCGCACCCCGATCATCCGCGTGAAGCTCATGCTTGGCGAGGATGTGGTGGCCGTGGCCTACATCAAGGTGTTCATTTCCCAGACCGACGCTCACGGCGCCTCCTACGAGATGCTGCCCGTCAATCCTAAGGGCGAGAACATCTTCAGGTTCAGCTGCGAGGGCGACTCCCTCGAGACCACTGTCGAGGATATGAACGTCATCCTCTACAACGGCGAGAAGATGAGCAAGAACGCCTTCCACGCTCTCTACGAGAACTTCAAGGTCACCGACCAGTACCCGATCGGCACCGCCAAGGACGTTGTCGTGAGCCCCGCCGAGGGAACCCACGTGATCCGCTGGACGGTTCCCGCCGACAGCCTGTGGAAGTACGCCGGCAAGGAGATCTCGATCAACGGCCGCTACTACAAGAACGAGGAGGACGAGAGGAACGGCGTGTATGTCGACGTTAAGCTGACCGCCAGCGTCGAGGATCTCGCGAAGTCCTTCAACCTCGATTCCGAGAAGGGCGACTACATCGCGAACTACTGGACCGAGGACTTCTCCGCCACGAACTACAACGTGACGACTCCTTCCGTCGCCGACACCCTGCCCGCTGACGCTGACAAGTGCGTGTTCAAGAGCGACATCAACGCCTCGTTCGTCACCTATCCCGCGACCTCGCCGAAGGCCGGTCTGCTTAAGGTGAGCGACGCGCTGACCCAGGTCGAGTACTTCTTCTGCAACACCAAGGACGAGGGCGTGGGCACGATCACGAAGATCGGTGACCTGAACGTCAAGTTCGAGGTGAAGGCTGAGGGCACTGAGCTGTGGGCCGCGATCATGAAGGCTGACAAGCCCACCGAGGTCGCTGTCGCCTCCGAGATGGTCGCGAAGATCACCAACAACACCGCCGGTCCCGACTGGAACATCTTCGAGTGGAGCAAGGGCACTACAGTGGCCGACACGCTGCTCAACACCGGCGCGATGTACACCTACATCGGCGCCAAGGGCACGATGTGCGACACCAAGACCGTTAACATCACGTTCGACGGCAAGGATCACTTCAGGGCCAACGTCGTCCGTCCTGTGACGATAGCGTCCCAGTCGAAGGACGGCTTCATCGACGCCGTTGACTTCGGTGAGGTCGGCTCCTACATCAGGATCGAGGATCTGCTTGACCCTGTCGACTGGCGCGGCCGCAAGTTCTCCGAGTGGGGCGGTGTCCTGCACGAGGGCTACTGGAACTGGTACGGTCCGTTCGTGGTCACGATCGACATCGCCCACGCCGAGAGCAACCTCTCCGGCGACTGGGCCCCTGTCCCGGCGACGATCATCCTGAACCAGGAGGATCCCGAGGCCAGCGAGGACGCCACGACCGGCATCAAGGTCAACGACCCTGTGACCGGCGGCGAGATCACCCTGCCTTACAACAAGGGCGGCTACCTGACCTACAAGAACAACAACACTGTTGTGACCGCTGACTTCATGCTTCGCGTGAAGGCCAAGGTCGGCTACGGCTTCGGCTACATCGACACCGAGTGGATCGAGATCCCTGTGGCCAAGACCATCGGCCAGTAATCTCCAACCACGGATTCTAATCGGAGGGACGCCCGCCAGGGCGCCCCTCCTTTTTTATTTTTTTACTAAATTCGCGTATAACGCTAGTTTAGTTTTAGTCTATGTCTTTTAAGAGGAGTATTCTCAGGGCTTTGGCTCTGGCGGCGATTATGACCGGGGTGGTGGCGTGCGGTAGGTCGAAAGCGAATTCGGGCGAGGAGAGGCAAGCCTCTATCGTCCTGGAGACCAATGAGATTTGGATGGGCTCTTTCCCCGCCGGCTCGGGGCGCCACACGGTGGTCTTCCCGTTCAGGAACGCGGGGGACGCGGACCTCGAGTTGCTTGACGCCGACACCAGCTGCTGGTGCGTCTCCACCGATTTCCCGCGTAAGCCGATCAAGCCCGGGAGGAAGGGAGAGATCACTGTGACGGTGGATGTGTCCGACAAGAAGCCGGGGACGTTCAATCACCATGTTTATTTCGTGGAAACAGGCTCGCCGTCGCATACCGCGCTGACCATCAAAGGCGAGATAACCGAAAAATAGCGCTCTCTCTTGCTCAATTGAAAAATTAATGCTAAATTAGCCACGTTAAAGCGCAATTAATATTCATTTTTACCATGAAACGTATTATAACTATTCTCGCAAGTGTCGCGCTCGTCGCCTCGCTTTCTGTCGCCAACGCGCAGAAGAAGGATTTTAACCCGTACTGGTTCCTCCAGCTTCAGGGTGGTGTCGCCGAGACCGTCGGTGAGACCGCTTGGACAAACCTTCTCTCCCCCTCTGGAGCCGTATCCCTCGGATACCAGTTCTCTCCTGTCTTCGCCGCCAGGCTGAACGTGAACGCTTGGCAGGGCAAGGGCGCCGTCTTGACCGATGTTTACAAGTACAACTACGTTGAGGGAGCCGTCGACCTCATGGCCGACCTTGCTTCACTGTTCGCCGGGTACAAGTTCGACCGCACCATCAATCCTTACATCTTCGGTGGTGTCGGCGCCAACTACGCCTTCAACAACGATGAGGCCAACGCTCTCAAGGCCAAGTTCCCCACTACCAACTATCTCTGGGACGGCAAGAGCATCTCTCCCGCCCTCAGGGCTGGTCTCGGCTTCAACATCAGGCTCTCAGACGTCGTCGCCCTCAACCTCGAAGGCAACACCAGCTTCATCAACGACCACTTTAACTCCAAGAAGGGATCCAAGGCTGACTTCCAGATCAAGGCTCTCGCCGGTCTGACCTTCAGCTTCGGCAAGGCGAAGCCCGTTCCCGTACCCGTGGTTGTTCCTCCGGCACCGGCTCCCGCCCCTGTCAAGGAACCCGAACCGGCCCCTGTCGTGAAGGAGGAGCCCGTGATTGTCGAGCCCGCTTTCGAGTCTCTCCAGAGGAATATCTTCTTCGTCATCAACAAGTGGGACATCCGCGACAGCGAGCAGCTGAAGATTGACGAGATCGTTGACGCCCTCAAGGAGCATCCTGACACTAAGGTCCGCATCTCCGGCTACGCCGACAAGGCCACCGGTACCGCCAAGAGGAACCAGTTCCTCTCCCAGAAGAGGTCCGAGGTTGTCGCCCAGGCTATCGTCGACGCCGGCATCAGCAAGGATAGGATCATCACCGAGTACTTCGGAGACACCATCAATCCTTTCAACACTCCTGAGGAGAACCGTGTCGCGGTCTGCCTCGTGAAGTAAGCTTTGATTGTCAGAAAGAGAAAGAGGTTCCTTTATGGAGCCTCTTTTCTTTTTTACTCGATTATTCCGTATCTTTGTCTTAATGGAAAACAAGACAGGATACATTTCACAAATCATCGGTCCCGTTGTGGATGTCCGTTTCGAGACCGGCTCGGACGCCGGGGCGCTCCCCAGGATCCATGACGCCCTGAAAGTGGACAGGGGAGAGGGCAGGAAACCCCTTGTCATTGAGGTGCAACAGCACATCGGGGAGGAGACTGTCCGATGCGTCGCGATGGATTCTACCGACGGCCTCAGGCGCGGGATGACCGCCACCGCCACATTCGCCCCCATCTCGATGCCTGTCGGCGGACAGATCAGGGGCAGGGTCATGAACGTGGTCGGAGAGACGATCGACGGCCTCGGGGACCTGGACGGAGCCTCCAACCTGCCGATCCACCGGGAACCTCCCAAGTTCGAGGATTTGACCACGTCCCAGGAAGTCTTGTACACCGGGATCAAGGTCATCGACTTGCTGGAACCATATTTGAAGGGCGGGAAGATCGGTCTCTTCGGCGGCGCCGGAGTCGGCAAGACGGTGCTGATCAAGGAGTTGATCAATAATATCGCGAAGAAACACAACGGGTTCTCGATTTTCGCCGGTGTCGGGGAGCGTACCAGGGAAGGTAACGACCTGCTCAGGGAGATGATCGAGTCCGGGGTCATTAAATATGGCGAGGAGTTCGCCAAGAGCATGGAGGAGGGGCATTGGGACCTCTCCAAGGTGGACAGGGAGGAGTTGGAGAAGTCTCAGGTGTCAATGGTGTTCGGCCAGATGAACGAGCCGCCGGGAGCCAGACAGAGCGTGGCCCTTTCCGGCCTTACCCTCGCGGAGTCGTTCAGGGACTCTGACACGGGGGAAGGACCGAGGGATATTCTTTTCTTCATAGACAATATATTCAGGTTCACTCAGGCGGGTTCCGAGGTCTCGGCGCTTCTCGGGCGTATGCCCTCCGCCGTGGGTTATCAGCCCACACTCGCCACCGAGATGGGCCAGATGCAGGAGAGGATCACTTCCACCAAGAACGGGTCGATCACCTCGGTGCAGGCGGTCTATGTGCCTGCCGACGACCTGACGGACCCGGCCCCCGCCACCACTTTCTCCCATCTTGACGCCACCACCGTGCTGAGCCGTAAGATAGCCGAGTTGGGAATATACCCGGCCGTGGACCCGTTGGAGTCCACTTCCCGCATCCTATCGCCTGAGGTAGTCGGCAAAGATCATTATGACACGGCCCAGAGGGTCAAGCGTATCCTCCAGAGAAACAAGGAGTTGCAGGATATCATAGCGATCCTGGGCATGGACGAGCTGAGCGAGGAGGACAAATTGACGGTGAACAGGGCAAGGCGCGTGCAGAGATTCCTGTCGCAGCCTTTCCATGTCGCGGAGCAGTTTACAGGTGTTCCCGGAGTCATGGTGGACATAGGTGACACGGTAAATGGGTTCAAGAGGATCCTGGACGGTGAGGTAGACTATCTCCCGGAGCAGGCTTTCCTCAATGTGGGGACTCTCGAGGACGCTATCGCGAAGGGTGAGAAGATACTCGCGTCGGTGAAGAATGGAGAATAGCATTCAGTTGGACATAATCTCCCCGGTAGGGACAATCGTGAGCCAGAAAGTCGGCAAGGTGGAGCTTCCGGGCGCCAAGGGTCGTTTCATGGTCTTGAAGGATCACGCCCCGCTGGTCTCCGCTCTTGTGGAGGGTGAGATTGTGTTCGGCGTCCGTGAGGGGAAGGACGGTGTCGTCCCTATCCTTTCGGGGTTCGCTGAAGTGACGTGCAATCATGTGACCGCTTGTGTTGAGGTGTCATGAGGCGACTGATCATCATATGGTTTCTTCTCGTGATTCCTGGCAGTCTGGCTTATATCGGCGAGGCGGCCGGGGTAAGGCGATACTCAGCCGCAGCGGAGCGAGGATGGACTTCGCCGGCCCCGGACCGCCTGCCGGAAAACGTCGGGGCGCCGGACGAGGCGATAAAGCCGGCGGAGGATGACAACGAGGTGGAACTGGACATGGACGAGTACCTCTACGGTCATGTGCGGGACTCTTACGAGTGGCACATAATGACCGTGAACGGCCGACATATAAGCATTCCGCTTCCCGTCATAGTCATAAGCAAGACCGGCAACGGTTTCCATGTGTTTTCCTCAAAACATCTGGAAGAAGGTGAATATAAGGGGTTTAGAATATCCACTTCCGAAGAGCGCCCCGGCAGGATCGTGGAGACCGGGCCGGAAGGGAAGGAGATCCGCCCCTGGGATTTCTCGATCACTAAGAATGTCCTCGGGCTGATGATAAACAGCGCCCTGCTGCTGTTTATTGTACTAGGGACGGCCCGGTGGTACCGCAGGCACGACGCCGTCAACGAGGCGCCCTCCGGCGGTGTGGGGATCATGGAAATGCTGGTCACCATGGTCGAGGACGACATCATAAAAGATTGCGTTGGAGAGGATTACAGGAGATATTCCCCATACCTTCTCACGGCGTTTTTCTTCATATTCCTGAACAACCTGATGGGGATTGTCCCCTTCTTCCCGGGAGGGGCCAATATCACCGGGAACATCGCCGTGACTCTCGTCCTCGCCTTGTTCACATTTTTCGCCATCAACCTTTTCGGCAACAAGCATTACTGGAAGGAGATCCTTTGGCCAGAGGTACCGACGTGGTTGAAAGTGCCCGTCCCCCTGATGCCGGCCATCGAGATCATCGGATTGTTCACCAAGCCTTTCAGCCTCATGGTCAGGCTCTTCGCCAATATCCTGGCGGGCCATCTCATGATCCTGGGAGTCGTGGCCATGGTCTTCCTGACCGCCAAGATGGGAATAGCCGTCAACAGTGGTTTCACAGCCGTCGCTGTCATTCTGGGAGTGTTCATGGATTGCCTCGAGCTGCTTGTGGCATTCCTTCAGGCTTATGTGTTCACCATGCTGTCGGCGGTCTTTATCGGGCTCTCCCGTCCTAAACATGAAACTAATTAATTATTAACCCAATAGCATTATGTTACCATTAGCGTTTTTACTTCAGGCCGGAATCTCGCTCGGCACTATCGGAAAGGCCATCGGAGCCGCCGTCGCCGCTTTCGCCGCGGCTTTCGGTATCGGGAAGATCGGACAGTCCTCCCTTGAGGCCGGCGCGCGCCAGCCTGAGCAGGCCGGTCATTACAGGATGACCGCCATCATCATCAGCGCCCTTATCGAGGGAGCCTGCCTTTTCGCCATCGCGGTCTGCATGCTCATTAAGTAAGAGATGTCCCTTATCACTCCAGATTTCGGTCTGTTCTTCTGGATGACGCTGATCTTCGGCATCGTCTTTCTCGTCCTTGCCAAGTGGGGTTTTCCGATGATCACCGACTCGGTCCAGAAGAGGGCCGACAGGATCAACGAGAGTATCGCGAAGGCCGCCGAGGCCGAGGAGAGGCTCAAGAACCTCGCCTCGGAGCAGGAGGCGCTTGTCGAGAAGGCCAGGAAGGAGCAGGCTCGCATTCTCAAGGAGGCCGCTGATTCCCGGGACGCTCTTCTGGAGCAGGCCAAGACCCAGGCAAAGGAAGACGCCTCCAAGATTCTCGAGCAGGCCAGGACCCAGATAGCCGCCGAGAAGGAGAGCGCTTTGAGGGATGTACGGAAAGAGGTCGCCTCAGTCTCCGTGGCCGTGGCCGAGAAAGTGCTGCGGAAGGAGCTTGAGAAGGATTCTGACCGGGATGAGCTTCTCGGTAGGCTGATAGACGAGATATGAACACCGGAATGATCGCCTCGCGGTACGCCACCGCCTTGCTGGAGCTGGTTGATGAGACCGGCGCCAGCGAGATGGTTTTGGCCCAGTCCCAGGCGATTCTCAAGGCTCTGGCCTCCGTGCCTGACCTTCGCCGGGCCGTCGAGGACAGGACCGGTGTCTCCGGCGATCGGAAAATCTCGCTTCTCGAGACCGTCGTTAAGGACAGCGAAGGATCTTCCATGGCTTCCGGACTCCGCAAGTTCCTCGCCCTCCTGGTCAAGAATGGGAGAATCGGGGATATTGTCTTGATTCTCAAGAGTTTCGAGAATGAATATTACAAATCCCGCGGAATCGCCAGGGGCAGATTGACATTGCCGTCCGCGGATGATTCTCTTGGCGAGGAATTCGAGCGAAGGCTCAAATCCTTGATCGAGGAAAAGACAGGAAAGAGACTTCTTCTGACCACTGAGATAGACGAGTCGCTCATCGGTGGTTTCAGGTTTGAGGTCGAGGACAGGCTCCTTGACGCGTCGGTGTCCCGTCAGCTGGATTTGATCCGCGGGAAACTCGAGGAGAAGAATCGTAGAATCGTTTAGCTTTAAGGCGTTTATATGGCGCGAGACAACAATAACATAAGACCAAGCGAGGTCTCGCAGGTGCTCCTGCGGCAATTGAAAGACATCGACACCTCCCTTCATTTCGAGGAGATCGGCAAGGTTCTGCAGGTCAGCGACGGTGTGGCCAGGATGTATGGCCTGACCAACGCCGAGGCCGGGGAACTGCTTGAGTTCGAGAGCGGTGTGAAGGGCGTGGTGATGAATCTGGAGCAGGACAATGTGGGAGCCGTCCTTCTCGGTCCCACCGATGAGGTGAAAGAGGGCATGACCGTCCGCAGGATGAACAGGATAGCCTCCATCAATGTTGGGGAATCCATGCTCGGAAGAGTCGTGGACCCGCTCGGGACGCCTCTTGACGGTCTCGGGGATATCGAGGGAGACCTCACGGAGATGCCTCTTGAGCGTAAGGCTCCGGGTGTCATATACCGTCAGCCCGTGACGGAGCCTCTCCAGACCGGCCTGAAGGCGGTGGACGCCATGATCCCTATCGGCAGGGGCCAGAGGGAGCTCATCATTGGCGACCGCCAGACCGGGAAGACGTCGCTCGCTATAGACACCATCATCAACCAGCGTTCCAACTTTAAGAACGGGGATCCCGTCTATTGCATTTATGTCGCTGTGGGCCAGAAGGGTTCCACTGTCGCCAATATAGTCGAGACCCTGCGTTCTTTCGGTGCTATGGAATACACTATAGTGGTCGCCGCCACGGCGGCCGATCCCGCCGCTCTTCAGTATTTCGCCCCTTTCGCAGGGGCGGCTATCGGGGAATATTTCCGTGACACCGGCCGAGCGGCCCTCGTGGTCTACGACGACCTTTCGAAGCAGGCTGTCGCCTACAGGGAGGTCTCCTTGATCCTGCGTCGCCCGTCGGGCCGCGAGGCTTATCCGGGAGATGTGTTCTATCTCCATTCAAGGCTTCTGGAGAGGGCAGCCAAGATCATTGACCAGCAGGAGGTCGCCGAGAAGATGAATGACCTTCCAGACTCGTTGAAGGGTAGGGTGAAGGCGGGAGGCTCGCTTACGGCCCTGCCTATTATCGAGACTCAGGCGGGGGACGTGTCGGCGTATATTCCCACCAATGTCATCTCCATCACCGACGGTCAGATCTACCTTGAGCCGGGACTGTTCAATCAGGGTCAGAGGCCGGCTATCAATGTCGGAATATCGGTCTCAAGGGTCGGTGGCTCAGCGCAGGTGAAGTCGATGAAGAAGGTGGCGGGGACGTTGAAAATCGATCAGGCTCAGTATGGCGAGCTGGAAGCGTTCTCGAAATTCTCCTCTGACATGGACAAGGTGACGGCCATGGCCCTGGACAAGGGACGCAAGAATAACAAGCTGCTTATCCAGGCGCAGTATTCACCTATGCCGGTAGGGGAGCAGGTGGCGATTCTTTACTGTGGGACGAGCGCCTTGATGAGCGATATTCCGGTTGACCGGGTCGATGAGTTCCAAAACTTGTTCCTAGACCGGATGAGGTCCTCCCATAAGGACGTTTTGGACCTTCTTGGTTCGGGAAAGATCGACGATTCAGTCACCGATGTCCTGAAAGAGACCGCCGCCGCTGTGGTAAAATCCCTTGTCGCTTGACAGTATTCATAATCAATGGCGTCGTTAAAGGAAATTAAAGGCAGGATCGCCTCCGTGAGGAGCACGCTGAAGATCACTTCGGCTATGAAGCTTGTGTCTTCGGCGAAACTCCGCAAGGCTCAGCAGACGATCGCCAACATGCTCCCTTACGAGCGCCAGCTCAGGCGTCTTCTTGTCAACACGCTGGCTTTCGGCAATTTGGATGTGTCACCGAAGCCGGGAGGGAAGATCGCCATCGTGGCTTTCGCCTCGAACTCGTCCCTATGCGGGGCTTTCAACGCCAATGTTGTCAGGAAAACGCTCTCGGTGATCGAGGAATATCGCTCAGCCGGTGTTCCGGACGAGGATATCATCGTGTATTCCATCGGAAGAAAGATGATGGAGGCTATGAGGAAGGCCGGTTTCCCGTCCCAGAGGGACTTCACAAGGATGTCCGAGTCGCCGGACTACGAGTCCGCCTCATCTCTCGCCCAGGAACTCTTCTCGGATTTCGGGTCCGGAAGGCTCTCCAAGGTCGAGCTGGTGTATAACCACTATAAATCAACAGCTTCCCAGCCCTCGGTCAGGGAGACGTATCTCCCGATGGATTCCCCAGGGGAGGGGGAGGGCACCACGGGGGAGGCTATCGCCCCGTATCCCGAGGACATCATCATCGAGCCCTCCGCGGAGGAGCTTCTCGCGGCCCTGCTGCCCAAGGTCCTGCGCCTTAAGATTTACGCCACCCTCCTGGACAGCGCCGCGGCTGAGCACGCGGCCCGTGTCGTCGCCATGCAGACCGCTACGGACAACGGCGAGGAACTGCTCGACTCCCTCACCCTTGAATACAACAAAGGCCGCCAGCAGAAGATCACCTCCGAGATCCTCGACATCGTCGGCGGATCCATGCAATAACACTCACTTCTAATATTCAAATCATTATGAACACGTTTTTGTTGAGGTCCCTGGCTCTGTCCTCTTGCCTGGCGTTATGTCTTGTGTCTTGCGGGAGGGGAAGGGACGAGACGAGGCTCACGCTCGGGGACGAGAGGTTCGGGGAGTATGTTCCCGGGCTGAAGGGTAAGAGGGTGGCTGTCTTCAGCAACCAGACCGGAATCGTGGGTAACGTGGTGACGGACAACGGGTTCGGGCCGCATCTCGTGGACGCCTTGATCGAGAGGGGAGTGGATGTGGAGGCGATATTCTCGCCCGAGCATGGCTTCAGGGGAGACGCTGACGCCGGCGAGAGAGTGGAGAGCAGCGTCGACGAGAAGACCGGTGTGGAGATTCTCTCGCTTTACGGTAAGAACAGGAACCTTGGGGATGAGGCTATGGGCAAATTCGATGTCCTGTTGGTGGACATCCAGGATGTGGGTCTCAGGTATTACACCTATTATGTCACGATGCACCACCTGATGGAGGCGTGCGCTAATTATGGAAAGAAGGTGATTATCCTTGACCGCCCCAATCCCAACGGCTTTTATGTGGACGGCCCAATCCTCGACTTGAATTACCGGTCGGGAGTCGGTTGGCTTCCCATACCCACGGTACATGGGATGACCTTGGGTGAGCTGGCGCTGATGATCAACGGGGAAGGGTGGCTTGATGGAGACCTCAAATGTGACCTCGAGGTGGTTCCGTGCCTTGGATATGACCACTCGATGAAGACGTCCCTGATTATTCCTCCGTCCCCGAATCTCAAGACAATGAGGGCGGTGTATCTCTACGCCTCGACATGTTATTTTGAGGGGACGGTGGTGTCGCTGGGAAGGGGGACCGACCACCCGTTCGAGATGTTCGGCCATCCGGACATGCCCGACCGGGGATATTCATTCACCCCAAGAAGCGTCCCGGGGGCGAAGAACCCTCTTCTCCTAGACCGCGAGTGCCATGGGGTGGACCTTTCCTCCAAGCCGCTCGAGGAGATTTGGGACGAGGGGATTAATCTTGAATATGTGGCCACGGCTTTCAAGGACCTGGACATGGGAGAGGCTTTTTTCGGGAAGAATAATTTCTTCGACCTATTGGCCGGGGTAGGATACATCAAGGAGATGATTCTCGCCGGGGCCACAGCCCAGGAGATCAAGGCGAGGTGGAAGGACGATGTGGAGGCGTTCAAGGTTAAACGTCGTCCGTATCTACTTTATCCTGAATAAGATGACTGTATAAAAAGATATAACGGAAGCGTGTCTCACGACGAGCTTCCGTTGTTTTGTCCAATACTTATGAAATAACTATTGAGTCAGTTTTTGGTTTATGGGTAAAAAATTATGTCGATTCAACATAATACCATTTCCGTGCCAAAGCTGGATTATGATAGTGATTTTTTTTGAATATTTTTTCGCTATATTTACGATACTATTAAACAAACACTGAAACATGGTACGAAGAGATTTCTTGAAAGCCTCCGCAATCGGAGCCGCGGGCATGATTATGCCCGCCGGTATTATCAACGCCTCGGCCGCGGCCAAGGCCCCGGCTAAAAAATCAGCCAACGGTAAAATAAACATGGGCTTCATCGGCCTCGGCCAGCAGGCGATGTATCTGCTGAGCGGATTCATGTCGATGGATGATGTTCGTGTGGTCGCCGGTTGCGATGTGTACGATATCAAGAGGGACCGTTTCGTCAAGAGGGTGACCAAATATTACCAGGGCAAGGGCGAGAAGAAGGTAAAGGTCGATGTCTATGAGGACTATCAGGACCTGCTCGCTCGTCCCGACATCGACGCCGTCGTGATCGCTGTCCCTGACCATCAGCACGCCATCATAGCCATCGCCGCTTGCAAGGCCCTGAAGGACGTCTACCTGGAAAAGCCCGCCACGCTGACGGTGTACGAAGGCCAGCAGCTCGTGAAGGCGGTGCGCAAGTA
>CADBRH010000034.1 GCA_902797035.1 uncultured Bacteroidia bacterium
ACGGCAAAATATTCCTCCTTAGCTCAGTTGGTTAGAGCATCTGACTGTTAATCAGAGGGTCGTTGGTTCAAGTCCAACAGGGGGAGCGAAAGCCGGGACGCGAGTTCCGGCTTATTGTTTTTAATTTCCATATCATATCCGAGATGAGAAAAGTTATCGTCACGCTGGCGCTGCTGCTCCTGTCTGGGGCGGCGTGGGCGCAGTACGCCGGGAGCGCGGGGACTTCCGCCACCACAGGAACTGAATATGAGCAGGCCTTCAGGAAAGCCAAGAGCGGAAAGAACACCGGAATCGGCCTTACCGTCGCCGGTGGAGTCGCCTTGCTAGGCGGCGGAACGGCCACCATGCTGGGCGTCACAGGCAGCATGTTCGGCGCTTTTATCGGCGGGACCGTGGGAAGCATCGGCGGCAAGGAAAGCGGCCAGCAGGGCGCCCAAGAAGGAGCCAAGGCGGGAGAGCCCTATATCGTCGGTGGACTCATAGCCGCGGGAGCCGGGATTGTCGGCTTGGCGGTCGGAATCCCCATGATCGTGAAGAACAACAAGAAACTGAAAAGCCTTCAAAGCCAGGTCAGCCTAGGCCCTACAGGGAACGGGGTCGGTTTGGCCCTCAGGTTCTGATACAGGTCAACGCATATCCCTTAACCGGACATCAACCCCTGGAAGCAGATCCGGGAGAGCGCTAAGGTCTGTCTGGCTGAAGTGATAGGGTATCAACACTTTAGGCTTGATCACCTTAGTGGCTGCCACGCACTGCTCTACCGTCATCGTGTAAGGCTGGTTGACCGGCAGGAAAGCCACATCAATGTCTTTCAGGTCCGCCATCTCAGGGATATCCTCTGTGTCCCCGGCGATGTATATTCTTAATCCATCAATCGTCAGGACATACCCGTTGCCGCTGCCTTTGGGGTGGAACCTCTCCCTGCCCGGCGTGATGTTGTAGGCCGGAACCGCCTCAAGGACAATGTCTCCCGGCAGCCTCACGGTCTCGCCATTGGCGATCACCTCTCCCATACCCGCCTTCTCCCGGCTGGCGGCGTTCAGGAATAATCCCGTGCCTTCACCGGTCAGCGCCTTGATCGCGGCGGTGTCCAGATGATCCCCGTGCTCGTGTGTGACGAGGATGACATCCGCTTTCGGGAACTCGGTGGCGTAATCAGTGCTCTTGCCGTGTTCCGAGACAGGATCGACCTGAATGGAGAAGCCGTTATAGCTGATCTCCAGGGTGCCATGCTTGATTAATGTGATATCGACAGCCTTACCGTCTTCAGTCAAGAAGCGCTCGACCTCGTATTTTGTCACGGGCTTTCCGGCCTCTGTCCAAGCCAGATAGCCACCAGCGAGGTTGTACACCTCGTAACCGGCCTTTGACAGCGCCTCGCCGGCGGCGGCAGACCGTCTCCCGCTCCTGGAATAGATGTAAAGCGGGGCCGACTTGTCATAGGCGGCCGAGATATTCTCCAAGAAAAGGGAGTCTTGCCAGTCGATATTGGCCGCTCCTTTCAGATGGCCCTGGGTATACTCCTCCAGGGTACGGACATCGACGAGCCTGACACTGGGGAAATCCTCCACAAGCGCGGAGAAATCCCCGACTCCGAGGTCGTGGACTTTAGCGCCACAGGAAAAGAGACCGAAAAAGCAGAATGACATAAGGATGATGGGGATAATCTGTTTCATACGGGACAATATTTTGATGAATATACGGTTTTTTATTTAACTTCGCCAATATGGGACTCGAGATAGAAAGGAAATTCCTTGTCAACGGCGACTTCAAGAAAGACGCTTTCAAATCTTATCACATCATCCAGGGTTATATCTGCAGGGGGACCGGAAGGTCTGTGCGGATAAGGGTCAGGGATGAGGAAGCTTTCATAACCATCAAGGGAAAGGCCTCCAAAGGCGGTTTGAGCCGTTTCGAGTGGGAGAAACCGATTCCGGTTAATGAGGCGATGGAGTTGTTGGAGCTCCGGGACGGGGCCTTGATAGACAAGACACGGCATCTTGTGAAAGCCGGAAGCCATGTTTTCGAGGTGGACGAGTTCCACGGCGACAACGAGGGCCTTGTGATGGCTGAGGTGGAACTCGGAAGCGAGGACGAGACATTCGAGAGGCCTTTCTGGCTCGGCGATGAGGTCACGGGAGACAGGCGGTACTATAATTCTTCCCTGACGTCCAACCCGTTCAAGGATTGGTGATTATCTTCTGGTACGCCAGCCTCTCGTCCCCCGAGGCGAGATAGATTATCCCGCGGTAGCTGAATCCGCGTTTCATGATATTGTGGCGCATTATGGAATTGTCACGGTGCGTGTCGATCCGGATGTTGGGTTCCTTCCCGAAACAATAATCCATCATGTCTGAGAATATGCCGTGGACATCCGGATAACTCGCTATTCGGTGGATTACATGGTAAGGGGCATCCTTGTCCAGCCACTCCCCTCCTTCTATGTAGTAGTAAGTGGGTTCCGGAGAAGGGAGGAAAGCGAAATAACCGACTATCCGGCCTCCTTCCTCCTCAAACACGAAGCCCCCGTCCCTTTGGATATCGGACAGGACAGTCTCCTTTGAAGGGTAACCGTCAGACCATTGGTTCATATTCCCGTCAGAGCGCATAATAACCCTCGCCGCGTCGAAGACCGGCATTATCCGCTCGATGTCGCCCGGAACGGCGGGACGGATAATCCTACCCATGGCTACAACACTCCTTGAGTGACCCCGGGCCAATCATCGGTGCGGAATGGATAAGCCGGAAGTCCCTCTGAATTAAACAGATTGCAGACCGGGTTATCGGCCCATCCGTAACGGACAGCCAGAGGATGAGGGACCTCGGGACTTGACACAAACACTTCGTCGCCCTCAATCCTGGCGTCCGCCCAATGCCAAACCTTGTCGGCCCCGGCTATCTGAAAACCGGCAAGCTCGCCGCTCTCGGCCTTTCTCACCAGCTCAGAATCCATGGCGTCACTACCGTAGCGGGCCTCCGCGAAAGAGCCGGACGGGATAACCTTGAGTCCTGACCCCACGGAAGAGAACTTGATCCGGATGTACCCCTGACCGATTGAATATGACTCATATTCCGGCCCAGCCTCGACCACTTTCCGGCCATAATCCCTGGCCAAAGCGAGTAGCGCCAGACGGTCACCCACCTCGCGTTTACGTACAGGGTGCACATCCTCCGCCTCGCCAAGGTCTATCGTACAGGCTATCCCAGTCTTCTCAAGAGTTCTGGAGGCATGATCCTGAGCCTCTCTCAACTCGGCCCATGAGAATTCCCCCGGAACGGGACTGACAGGGTGATAATTGGCTATCTGGGTGATATAGAAAGGGAACTCCATTCCCCATGCCCTCCTCCAGTCAAGAATCATGTCCCGCATCAAGTCACGGTAGCGATATGCCTTCCCAGCGTTCGACTCTCCTTGATACCAGATGGCGCCTTTCATCGCGAACGGGACCAGAGGGTTGATCATCGCGTTGTACAGGACTGTGGTGAGATTAGGCTCCCTGGAAGGGCTCACGGGCCTCGTCTCGAACGAGAGCGAAAGCTCGACTTTCCATTCGCCGTCGAGAGGAACACGCTGTCCGTCAGGAGCTTCCAGAAACATCTGGTCGGCGGCCCCGTAAAGGCCCCCATCACCATGGTCATCGGTGACCCTGACGCAAAGGACGCTCCTGCCTCCTTTGACATATTTCCCCGGCACTTTGTATTCCCTGGCTTTGTTCCATTGGGAATCTCCTCCGACATAAACCCCGTCAAGGTAAGTGTCGTCATAGTCGTCCACCGGACCAAGACTCAAGGTGAGATCCTTCCCGGCCCATCCCGTCGGGATTTCCACTTCCTTGCGGAACCAATAGACTCCATTGATCCCGGGCCACAGTTTCTGGACCTTCTCAGGGAGGATCATGGTTTTCCATGAAGAGTCATCGAAAGCGGGGTCCGCCCAGAGCGGATTGTCACCTGACAGTCCTTTGTCATCTTTCCTCGCCTGCTCCACGAAACGGGCCATCTCTTTCTTGAAAGTCAACTCCCTGTCCGTCTCAGCCGGTGCCAGAGTCCTGACTCTCTCAAGTCCGGGAGCCATCTCAGGATAGCCTTTGAGGGCTTCCTCGCTCATCCATGCCTCGATGACGGTCCCGCCCCAACATGTCTCGATCACGCCTACAGGCACTTTCAGCTCTTTCTGAAGAGCCCGTCCGAAATAAAACGCGACAGCGGAAAAGGCTCGGGCTGTTTTCGGGGCTGACTCGGTCCATCCGTCATTCTCCGCGTCGAAGCGGTCCCTGGGTGACATTCCTGTTGTCTTGGTCACATAGAGCAAACGGAGGAAAGGATATTCCGAGGCCCTGTCAATATCATTCTTATTGATCCTGACTGCCCTCCAACTTTCGACCGGCATCTCCATATTCGACTGGCCGGAGCAAATCCAAACCTCCCCGACCACCACGTTATGGAGAGTCAATGGCTCGCCGTCAGAGATTGTCACAGAATACCTTTTATAGCTTCCCTTCGGGGTGTCGATCTTAACGGACCATTTCCCGTCCGCGCCGGCGACACAGGAGTACGTCTTGCCGTTCCAGGAAGGAGTCACCGTGACAGTAGCACCTGGAGACGCCTTACCCCAAACGGGAGCCTTGACACGTTGCTGGAAAACCATATTATCCGTGAAAAGAGGAGATAGCCGGACTTCCGCCTCTAGGGACACGCATGCCGCGAGAGCGGCCAAAATGATAGCCAAGTGTTTCATACAGACACAAATTTAGGAAAAAACAATAGTTTTACAGTATATTTGTATATGTTACTCCAGGACTCAAAACCCCATTATCACATATTGGACGGACTGCGGGGGATCGCCGCCCTGATAGTCATAGTGTACCATGTGTTCGAGCTGTTCCCGGAGACTCCTGTCCCTCACGGCTACCTCGCCGTGGACTTCTTTTTTATCCTCTCCGGCTTTGTGATCGGTTACGCCTATGATGACAGGTGGGACAAGATGAGCGTGGGAGGCTTCTTCAAGCGTAGGCTCATCCGCCTGCACCCGATGGTGGTCTTTGGGGCGGTTCTAGGGGGACTGACATTCTTGCTTCAAGGAGGCGTGAGATGGGACGGCGGACATGTGGGAGTCGGTTTCGTGATGCTTTCCATGCTGTGCGCCATGTTCATGATCCCCTCGTTCCCGGGAAGCGTCACCGAGGTCCGTGGCAACGGCGAGATGTTTCCCTTGAACGGGCCATCCTGGTCCCTATTCTTCGAATATATCGGGAATATCCTTTACGCCCTCCTGCTGCGCAGACTCCCGAAACTGGCCCTGGCCGCACTGTGCGTGGTTTCAGGAGCGCTTCTCACCGGAATAGCTGTCAGGGACGGCTTCCTCGGGGTGGGTTGGACGATGGCGGACGGAGGTTTCTGGGGAGGCCTTGTCAGGATGCTCTTCCCCTACACGGCGGGAATGCTTATGGCCCGAGTGTTCAAGCCGGTTAATATTAAAGGGGGCTTCCTGTATTGCGGTTTGGTCTTTATGACCGTGGCTCTACTGCCATCTTTCGACGGAGCCCCGTGGCGCAACGGGCTGTTCGAGGCTTTCTGCGTGATAGTGGTATTCCCTTGCCTTGTGTGGCTCGGGGCTTCCGATAGTTTCCTCGGAGATAGGGCTCGGAAGGCCTGCACTTTCCTTGGCGATCTCTCGTACTCGCTTTACATGGTTCATTACCCGATTTTCTACCTGTATTATTCCTATATCGGATTTGACGGGAACGGGGTTTCGATGGCTTTCCGGGAGGCCTGGCCCGTCGCCTTGATGGCCGTCACGGTCAGCCTTCTCCTGGCCTGGGTTTGCGTCCGGTTCTACGACACACCGGTAAGAAAAAGGCTCGGAAAGCTATGATATTGATTTATTTGTTATATTTAACCAAATAATTCTTAACACCCATGGGAATTCTGAAAAACATCCTCTCTGACGCCATCGGTGATGGCATCAGCAAAGCGGTCGGAAAGGCCGTCGAGAAGACTGTGGCACCTGCCGCCGAACGCTTCGCCCAGAAGCAGGCGGAAGCTATCGACAACGCTTCAAAGAGCGTGGAGCAGAGCATCTCCGCGGCCGGTAACGAGTTAGCTAACGCCGCCGACGCCGTCACCGAATCCGCCGCCGCGGCAACGGCTTCAGCCGAGGCCGCCGCCACCGAAGGCGTCGTCGGCCAAAGACAGCTGACTCCTGAGGAGAAAGCCCAGGCCGCCGAGGCTACCGAGGCGCTCAAGGGACTGGGGTCGATATTCTCCGGAGCCATAGCCATGGCAAAGAAAGAGATGGAGGCTGAGAAAGCCAACAAACTGGCGGACGAGGCGGCCATCTTCGAGAATTGGGAGACTAATCTGGGAGCCTATCCGAAATGGGACATCGGAGGCGAGGACTTCGAGTTGGAGGAACTCACCCCGATGAACGGCCATCCGGCGTACAGCCTGCATGTGACAGGAAGGCCCTTCCTTGTGGAGATGTACGCCTCCAAACTCCGTTCGGACGGTTTTGTGGCCAAAGGCACGAAGCCTGACGACCTCAACGCCGACACCTACTACAAGATGATCGACGGGGTGTGCCACGCTTTCAACAGGACTGACGCCTGCAACGGCGGCAGGATCACGGTCTCCTTCTATGTGGACGACTATGTCCCGCCCAAACCGAAAGCGGAGTCCGCCACGACAGCCACGACAGACGAGTTGAAAAACCTCGCCAAAGGCATATTCAAGAAGTTATTCTAAACGCTCGTGTTACGGAAGTAACTGACTGACAACGACAAACATAAACAGAGGGTGCCGGAATCGACACCCTCTGTTTTATTTATACACTGATTATCAATTATTTCCATAACACGCGTTTACAACACCGGCAAAGCTATTTCAGGACTAGGCATTTATTCGGAGCGAAGCGACTAAGCCCCTCTCCCGAGGGGAGGGGTTTGGGGAGAGGGTAACGTGGATAAGGGATCATCCCTCCGCCGAAGCGAAAAGCGCCCGCGAAGCGGACGCTTTGAAGCGGAGGCGGAGGGATTCGAACCCCCGGAACGTTGCCGTTCAACAGTTTTCAAGACTGCCGCCATCGACCACTCGG
>CADBRH010000035.1 GCA_902797035.1 uncultured Bacteroidia bacterium
CCGATGCAAAACCGCCCGAATATCTCTCCCAAGACTTCGTCAGGGGTGACTTCGCCGGTGATGGCGCCGAGGTGAGTGAGGGCGTGGCGGAGATCCTCTGCGAGGAGGTCTGAGCTGAGCCCTGAAGCGATCGATGATTTCACTTTCGACAGGGACTCGGAGGCCTTGATAAGGGCTTCATGATGCCTGGAATTGGTCACTATTGTCTGGTCAAAATCCGTAGTGAGGTCCTTTTGAGACTCGACGAGCACCTTTTTAAGCAACTCTAACCCGAATCCGGTTTTAGCGCTAACATATAACATAATTACCTTATTATTTGTAAACGAAACATTATTGTTTAATAGGGTAACATTTATGTTAGGCGCAATATAATCCACTTTATTCAGCAGTACGATCAGTTTCTGGAACGAAGAATCGATCCGGTTGACTATATCAGAAATCACAGCCTCATTATCTACCTCGGAAGCGGTGGCATCAAGTACCGCCAACACGACTGAAGCCTCTGAAATCTTCCTCAACGACCTTTCGATACCAATCTTCTCGACCTCGTCGGAGGACTCGCGTAGGCCCGCGGTGTCGATAAACCGGAAAGGCATGCCGTCTATAACCAGAGTCTCCTCGACAGTGTCCCTTGTAGTGCCTGGGATGTCGGTGACGATCGCTCTCTCCTCTCCAAGCAGGGAATTCAACAACGTGCTCTTCCCAACGTTAACGGCTCCGACAATCGCGACCGGAACCCCGTTCTTGATCGCGTTGCCCAATCGGAAAGATGAAGCCAATGAATCAATGCGGGTGATGACATCATCGAGAAGGGATGAGAGTCTCGAGCGGTCAGCGAATTCCACATCCTCCTCGGAGAAGTCAAGCTCAAGCTCCAACAAGGAAGTGATCTCTAAAAGACGAGCCCGTATTACTTTCAGTTCCAATGAATATCCTCCTCGCAACTGGTTCATCGCCACTCTTAAGGAAGCTGAATTGGAAGATGAGATGACGTCAGCCACTGCCTCTGCCTGAGCGAGATCCATTTTACCGTTAACGAAAGCCCTACGAGTGAACTCGCCGGGCTCGGCCATCCGGGCGCCCGCCTCGCGAAGCAGCCGGAGAATCTCTGATGCGACAAATGATGAGGCGTGGCAGGAGATCTCGACGGAATCCTCGCCGGTGTAAGATAAGGGAGCCCTGAACACAGTGACTAGCACCTCGTCCACAGTATGACCGCTTTCGTCAACAACCTCGCCGTATCTCACTGAATTAGCGACCATCGAATCCAATGAGCGAGAGCGTGACTTCACTATCTTTCCAGCGACCTTCAACGCCTCCGGTCCGCTGACACGTATGACTGTGATCGCACCTGTCCCCGGTACGGTGGCGGGGGCGGCGATCGTGTCATCGAATGAGGAATAAACCATATTCTTCGCTTTAATAAGCGAAATTACGCGAAATTTTGTAAATTTGCCAAGACCACATGACCATTTCATCATTCCTTGAGATGGTCGTTTTTTTAGAGCGACGACGCGAGATGAAAGAACGAAAACGCGCTACACTTAGACTGGAGAACGGGATGAAGTTCCACGGGTTCTCCTTCGGGCACGACGGCCCCACCGACGGGGAGGTCGTGTTCTCGACGGCTATGGTAGGATATCCCGAGAGTCTGACCGACCCTTCATATTCCGGCCAGATCCTCACCGTGTCATATCCCCTGATCGGCAACTATGGTGTGCCTCAGGAGGGGCCTGACGCGAACGGCATCTCGCGCAATTTCGAGTCCGAGAGGATATGGGTGCGCGGGCTTGTGATCAGCGACTATTCATTCGACTACAGCCATTGGGACGCCGTGAAAAGCCTCGACGAGTGGATGAAAGAGCAGCGTATCCCGGGAATATACGGGATTGACACCAGGGCGGTGACGCAGACGCTCCGGGAGAGCGGCTCGATGCTCGGGATGATTGTTCCTGAAGGAATCGAGAAAGACTTCCCAGTAGATGACCCGAACCTCGCGAACCAGATAGCGCTCGTTAGCTGTCAGGAGCCAATAGTTTACGGGAATGGTCCCAAGACGGTCGCGATGGTGGATTGCGGGGTGAAACACAACATCCTTCGCTGCTTCATGGAAAGGGGAGTGAGGGTAATCAGAGTGCCTTGGAACTTCGATTTCAACACGTTGGAATATGACGGCCTGTTCATCTCCAACGGCCCTGGCAACCCGCACTTCTGCAACATCACTGTGGCCAACCTGAGGAAAGCCATGGAGGGCGACAAGCCGATTTTCGGGATATGCATGGGCAACCAATTGCTAGCGAGGGCCGGAGGGGCCAACACCTATAAACTCAAATACGGCCACCGCAGTCACAACCAGCCGGTCAGGATGGTCGGTACCGACCGTTGCTTCATCACCTCCCAGAACCACGGGTTCGCGGTTGACGACAAGACTCTCGGGAAGGACTGGGAACCTTGGTTCGTGAATATGAATGACGGAACTAACGAGGGCATACGCCACAAGTCCAAACCGTTCCGCTCTGTTCAGTTCCATCCGGAGGCGTCCAGCGGCCCGACGGACACCAATTTCCTCTTCGACGAATTCATCGGAATGTTATGAGAAACACTGTTATTAAGAAAGTTCTGATTCTCGGGTCCGGCGCCCTCAAGATCGGTCAGGCCGGAGAGTTCGACTATTCCGGGTCGCAGGCCCTCAAAGCTCTCCGGGAGGAGGGGATAGAGACTATCCTGATCAACCCGAATATCGCCACGGTCCAGACCTCCGAGGGTGTCGCCGACAAGATTTATTTCCTTCCGGTCACCCCTTTCTTTGTCGAGAAAGTGATCGCTAAGGAGCGCCCTCAGGGAATACTGCTCTCCTTCGGCGGGCAGACCGCCCTGAACTGCGGCGTGGAGTTGTACGAGGGAGGCGTCCTGGAAAAGTACAATGTCAGCGTTCTGGGAACCCCTGTTCAGGCGATCATGGACACTGAGGACAGGGACCTTTTCATAAAGAAGCTCGACGAGATCGGCGTTAAGACCATCAAGTCCCAGCCGGCCGGGAATATCGAGGAGGCTCGCCAGGCGGCGGCCAAACTCGGCTATCCCCTCATCATCCGCGCCGCCTACGCTCTCGGCGGGCTCGGCTCCGGATTCTGCGACAACGAGGAACAGCTCGAGGAGATTTGCGAGAAAGCCTTCTCCTTCTCGCCCCAGGTTCTTGTCGAGAAATCCCTGAAGGGGTGGAAAGAGATTGAGTATGAGGTGGTTCGTGACTGCCACGACAACTGTGTCACGGTCTGCAACATGGAGAATTTCGACCCTCTCGGCATCCACACCGGCGAGAGCATCGTGGTCGCTCCTTCGCAGACCCTCTCCAACAACGACTATTATTTCCTGCGCGAGCTCTCGATTAAGATTGTGAGGCATATCGGAATAGTGGGTGAGTGCAACGTTCAGTTCGCCTACGACCCTGACGCCATGGATTACAGGGTTATCGAGGTGAACGCCAGGCTCAGCCGCTCTTCCGCCCTCGCCTCCAAGGCCACGGGCTATCCTCTGGCTTTTGTCGCGGCCAAACTCGGTCTCGGATATGGTTTGTTCGACCTCAAGAACTCGGTCACCAAAACCACGCCGGCTTTCTTCGAGCCTGCCCTCGACTACATAGTCTGCAAGATCCCTCGCTGGGACTTGAGTAAGTTCCATGGGGTGTCCCGCAAGATCGGCTCATCCATGAAATCCGTCGGGGAGGTTATGTCGATAGGCCGTAGTTTCGAGGAGGCCATCCAGAAGGGCCTCAGGATGATCGGTCAGGGGGCTCATGGTTTCGTTGGCAACAAGGAGCTTCAAGTGCGCGACCTTGACACCGCGCTGAGAGAGCCCACAGACAATCGTATATTTGTTATCTCCAAGGCAATGCGGGCCGGCTACACTGTCGATCAGATCCACAATCTGACGAAGATCGACAAATGGTTCCTCGGCAAGCTTGAGAACATAGTGAAGACCTACGAGGACATGCATTACTATGATTCTCTCGAGGATATGCCTGAGGATCTGCTGAGGCTCGCGAAGAAGGAGGGATTCTCCGATTTCCAGATACAACGCGCTGTCTGGAAGGACTCAGGCGACCCGGCCGCCAACATGGACAAGGTGCGGGAGCGTCGTAAGGAATTGGGGATATTACCTGTCGTCAAACAGATTGATACCCTCGCGGCGGAATTCCCGGCGAAAACCAATTACCTTTACCTGACTTATAACGGCACCAAGAACGACATCACCTACGAGGACGACGGGAAATCAGTCGTGGTCCTCGGGTCGGGCGCCTACAGGATCGGGTCGTCGGTCGAGTTCGACTGGTGCTCCGTGACCTGTCTCAAGACCATCCAGGAGCAGGGATTCAGGGGTGTGCTGATCAATTACAACCCCGAGACTGTCTCCACCGACTATGACGAGTGCGACAGGCTCTATTTCGACGAGCTGACCTTCGAGAGGGTGATGGATATCATCGAGTTGGAGACTCCGCATGGAGTGGTTGTCTCCGTCGGTGGCCAGATTCCCAATAACCTCGCTCTCAGGCTACACGTGCACGGTGTCCCGATTCTCGGCACCTCTGCCACGAGCATCGACAAGGCGGAGGACAGGCACAAGTTCTCCACCATTGTTGACGCTCTTGGTGTGGACCAGCCTGAGTGGAAGGAGCTTACCACGATGGAGGATGTGGAGGACTTCATCAGGACCGTGGGTTTCCCGGTCCTTGTACGGCCGTCGTATGTTCTTTCAGGGGCTGCCATGAACGTCTGCCACGACGAGAAGAAGCTAAGGCATTTCCTGTCGCTCGCGTCTGAGGTCTCCCAGGAGCATCCCGTGGTGATCAGCAAGTTCTACCAGAGGGCGAAGGAGATAGAGTTCGACGCCGTCGCCGACGGGGGAGAGGTCATAGCATACGCCATATCGGAGCATATCGAGTACGCCGGTGTCCACTCTGGCGACGCCACAATCCAGTTCCCTCCGCAGAAGCTGTATGTCGAGACCGTGCGGCGCATCAAGAAGATCGCGAGGGCGATAGCGGGCGCTTTGAATATCTCCGGGCCATTCAACATCCAGTTCCTCGCCAAGGAGAACGCCATCAAGGTCATCGAGTGTAACCTGCGGGCTTCCAGGAGTTTCCCATTCGTGTCGAAGGTGCTGAAGATAGACTTCATCGAGCTTGCCACAAAGGTCATGCTCGGGCTCCATCCCGAACCGCCCCAGAAGAGCGCTTTCGACCTGGATTATGTGGGGGTGAAATCATCCCAGTTCAGTTTCGCCCGTCTTGAGGAGGCGGACCCGATGCTCGGCGTGGACATGAGCTCCACCGGCGAGGTCGGCTGCCTGGGAGATGACCTGAATGAGGCAATCCTCAAGTCCCTTCTTTCCGTGGGACAGCGTATCCCGAAGAAAAGGGTTTTGCTTTCAACCGGTGATCCTCTCCAGAAGGCCGACATGCTCGGAGCATGCAAGAAGATGGTTGACGAGGGGTACGAGCTTTTCGCTACCGGAGGCACTTACAAGTACCTTGTAGAGAACAGTGTGCCAGCAACTAAAGTATTGTGGCCCAGTGAGTGTGATAATCCTCACTTCAAGGGAAGGTTTAAGCCAGCCGTGGACATGATCCAGAACAAGGAAGTTGACATGGTCATCAATATTCCCAAAGATTTCAGCGAGCTGGAGCTTTCAAACGGCTATAAAATAAGAAGGGCGGCCATCGATTTCAATGTGCCGCTCTTCACAAACGCCCGTCTCGCGACGGCTTTTATCCGTTCTTTCTGTGACACGACCCTGGATGACATCCAGATCAAGTCGTGGGACCAGTATTAATAGGAATCGTAGAATTTCGCCTCCCTGGGTGAGACCTTGTTCATGTTGTCGAGCAAGGACTCGTTGGTCTTGTACTCGTCCATCAACTGGAGC
The DNA here is from genome assembly GCA_902797035.1 of uncultured Bacteroidia bacterium. Lineage (GTDB taxonomy): Bacteria > Bacteroidota > Bacteroidia > Bacteroidales > UBA932 > Cryptobacteroides. The sequence goes on from CADBRH010000035.1 coordinate 5,926, forward strand.
ATGAAGTTCATTGCCTCGGTGGGGTTCATGTCGGCGAGGAGTTTTCGTAGAATCCATATCCTATTGGCGACATCCCTTGAATAGAGAAGGTCGTCGCGCCTGGTGCTAGACAGCACGACATTGACGGCGGGGAATATACGCCTGTTCGCCAGTGTCCTGTCAAGTTGAAGCTCCATGTTGCCGGTTCCCTTGAACTCCTCGAAGATCACATCATCCATCTTGGAGCCGGTCTCTGTGAGAGCCGTCGCGAGAATCGTCAGAGAACCTCCACCCTCGATATTCCTGGCAGCTCCGAAGAACCTCTTCGGCTTCTGCAGGGCGTTCGCGTCCACACCACCTGTCAAAACCTTTCCTGAGGCCGGCTGAACGGTGTTATAGGCGCGTGCGAGCCTCGTGATGGAATCAAGCAATATGACCACGTCATGGCCGCACTCGACAAGGCGGCGTGCTTTCTCCAGGACCATGTTGGCTACCTTGACATGCCTCTCTGCCGGCTCGTCGAATGTCGAGGCGACCACCTCGGCCTTGACGCTGCGGCTCATGTCTGTAACCTCCTCAGGACGCTCGTCGATAAGGAGCACTATCTCGTAAACTTCGGGGTGGTTGTCAGCGATAGCGTTAGCTATCGATTTGAGCAGCATGGTCTTACCAGTCTTGGGCTGGGAGACGATAAGGCCTCTCTGACCCTTACCGATCGGGGTGAACATGTCAACGATACGGCACGAGACATCGCTCTGGTGTCCGTGGCCCAGGAGGTTGAATTTCTCGTTCGGGAACAGGGGAGTGAGGAAGTCGAAAGGAACCCTGTCGCGGATGTAATCGGGGGTACGCCCGTTGATGTATTTGATCCTGACCAGAGGGAAATACTTGTCTCCCTCCTTCGGCGGACGGATCTCGCCGGTCACGGTGTCCCCAGACTTCAGCGCGTTGCTCTTGATCTGGTTCTGGCTGACATAGATGTCGTCCGGTGAGTTCAGGTAATTGTAATCCGAGGAGCGGAGGAATCCATAGCCGTCCGGCATGATCTCGAGGACGCCTGTCGCCTCGACCGTGCCCTCGAACTCGATGGCGGGAGCCTTCGGCTTCTGGTTGTTCTGGAAGTCCTGCCTTTGCTGGAACTGCTGGTTCTGTCCGTTCCGCTGCCCCTGGAACTTGTTTCTCTGTTTCTTGCCCTGGAAATTGTTCTTGTCAGCCTGAGCAGCGGGGTCGTCTTTCAGGTCATCGAAGAGCTGGTGGATGAACTCCTTTCCGTCCACCTTGACCTGCTCGGGCTCTTTCTTGTCCTGAGGACGTTCCTGAGCTGGTTCGGGGGTTGTGGTGGCGACCTCCTGGGCGGCCGGTTGCTCCTGCGGTTTCGCTTTCGGCTTGCGTCCTCTCTTGGAGGACGGTTTCGGGCTTTCAGTAACTTCCGACTTTACCTCAGGGACCGGAGTCTCGATTTTGTTCTCCACCGGCTCGGCAGGCGTCTGAGCGGCGTTTTTCGGCTTGCGCCCTCTCTTGGCCTTGGGCTTCTGCTCAGGTGTGGAGGCTGTCTCGGCCGGAGCTGTCTCTATAGTCTCGACCTTCTTGACCTCAGGGGTGGTCTCCTTCTTCTGACGGGGATCCTCCTTTCTGGGACGTCCGCGTTTGGCCTTCGGCCTCTCTATCGGCTGAAGCGACGCGGCGTTGGCCTGCGCGTCAAGAATCGCGTAAGAGAGGTTCTCGTCCGTCATTCTCCGGGCGTTCTTTATCTGATGTTCCTGAGCCACGCTTTCAAGCTGCTCTCTGCTCATCTGAGTGAGTTCGAATAAATTGTATGGCATAAAAAAGGGATTTCTTGTTAAAGACTCAGCGAAGATACTGAAAAAAAATCAAATTATCAAACTTACCGGTTGTCCCAGTAGCTCGTGCTCTTCTTGAATCTCAGCAGATCCGCGAGCGCCGCGGCGTTGGCCGAGATCAGGAATGAATACGATTGGTACATTCCCGACGGGACCCATGACACGGAGATATTGAAGCAGTGAAGGTCATATCTGAACGACAATTGTGAGGTCGTCATCTTCATCGCCACAAAGTCCCATCCGGTCTGGGCGTCCACGGACATCTTGGGGGTAAGTTTGATATTGCCTGACACGCCGAGCGTGTGTGTGTAGTTGTCTTTCTTGAACAGTTTGTCGTTGGTGAAACTGTATGACCTGTTCATCGAGAGCGAGTAGTTCAAGTTCACGCTCCAGGGGACATTCGGGTTGGTGTAATACAGCCAACCTCCGGGAATATACGCTCCGGTGAGAGGATGATAGTATATTCTCCTATAATAGTCCGCCGCGCTCTCTCCCCGGTTCCCGCTGCCGTCGTTCCCTTTCACCACACCCTTGCCTGAGAATGAGTAAGAGCTTGAGATCGAGAAGTTAGTGAGGCGGAGCGGCACTCCGGTCTCGACAATATTGAACTTGTTGATCCTTCTTCCTTGCCCGTCGATAGCGTAAGGGTCGAAATTCAGGTTTCCGTTTATACCGAGTTTCCCGAATATCGATGTAGACATCGTGATCCCCACGTTGTTCATTCCCAGCGAATCGGCTAGGAAGTTGTACCCTGTGGTGATGTTGAACTGGTCTAGAAGCTTGATCTTCTTCGATCCGGTTCCTGTGGTGTCTTTGGGATCCCTTATCTTCGCCTCTAGATTGTTGCCGATGTTCAGGCTCATTGTCGCGGAGCTGCCTTTCCCGGGGACGGAATACATCTGCCCCTGGTACTTGTTGTACTCATAGGTCCTCTTAACCCCGAGGGTATCGACATATTCCAGAGTCCTCCAGCCATTGAATGCCTTTGCCTTGTCAGGGCTGAAGCTCATGCTCAAACTGGGGGAGATGACATGGCGAACGGCCTGTATCTTGCGATATTTCCCGAAATTGTACATTCCGTACAAACGGGTGCTCATCGACATAGACCCAGAGTAGTCGTGGGTGGCCCCCAGGGTTGATAGGGGAGCGCTCATCTTGGTCTCCACCTCGTTGGTCTCGGGGTTGAAGAATGCCTCGCTCTCCCTGAAGAACCAGTTCATCCCGTAGCGGACGGAGGGTGTCACGTTCAGATAGTTCAGCACGGTGAAATCAGGCAGGCCTATGGTGAAGTTGTGTGCCATGCCGTTGTTGAACTTCTCTAAGAAACCAGGCTCGCCGAACTCCGAGGCCTTGAAATTGATCTTGTTCTGCAGGGTTGTGTTATAGGCGAGGGAGAACTTCTCGTAGAACCTCTCCTTGCCGACCCTGTTCTTGATCTTGAAGGGGTAGAAACGGGTCACAGAGAATGTGACGTTAGGCAATGTGAAGGTGTAGGAGCTGTCCCTGGAGTTCTGGCTGTGCAGGGCGTTCAGGGAAAGGTTGAACTTGCCGTTCCAGTTCTTTGAGTATGAGACTGACGATGAGATCTGGTTCTGGAGCGCCTCGGACACAGACCGTGAATTGTAACGGCTGTTGGAGGGGCTGGAGAAGTTGACCGAGGCCGAGAAAGTTGTCCCTGGATGGGCCTTGGCGTCCTGCGAGTGCGACCATCTCAAACCGAAATTCTTGCTCTGGAAAAAGTCGGTGCTTCCCTTCTCTCCTGTCTGGTCCACAGAGTAGTTGAAAGCCATGTTGCCGCTGAACTTGTACTTGACCATGTATCTTGAGTTCACGTCCACCGCCCATGACCCGAGAGTGTAGTAGTCGCCGGTGAGTGAGAGGTCGAGATAATCACCGATCACGAAATACATTCCGGCGTCCCTCATGTAGAATCCCCGGGCCGTCTCCTCCCCGAACGATGGCATCAACATGCCTGTCGCTCTCTCGGGGCGCTTGGGGATGAAGCCGAACGGGATGGTCACGAATGGCAGGTCAACATCCTCCACCACGAGGTGCGCGGGACCGAACACGGTTTTCTGCGAGGGTTTCGTGACGACTTTGGCCGATGAGAGCTTAAGGTAATAGTGAGGGTGCTCGAGGTCGCAGACCGTGTACTTCCCTTGCGTGATGTTGATGGACCTGTCCGGCAGCATCTTGATGTTCTTCCCGTGAAGGATGCCGTCGTCCTCCTGGGTTATCATGTTGGTGATCCTTGCCTTCCTGGTGTTGAAGTTATAGCGGATCTCCTCCATGTTGAAGGTCTGGTTGCCCTGAGTCATCTGCGGCCGGCCTTTCCATTCGCCGGTGAGCGTGTCATATGTGCCCCGGGCGAACACCACGCCGGTGTTCATGTCGTATTCCATGTAGTCGGCCTTGAGCTTCATGTTCTCGTAGCTGACCTCCACGTCCCCCCAATAGAACATCCTTCTCCGTCCCTCGGAGAATACCTGCCTGGTTGAGTCTTTGGCCGCGGAGAATGCCGGTCTTGTGAGAGAGCTCTTTCCGAGAAGGTCCAGGGAGTCCCGCCTGGCCCTTCCTATCGAGTCCCTTATCTGTGAGAGGGAGTCAAGCCTCGCGAGACTGTCAGGGAGAGCGGTGGAGTCAGGTAACCGCGGCCTCGTCGTGTCCGGGACCTGCGGCTTGGATGTGTCGCCGGCTGTCTCGGAGCGAAGTCTTTCACGCCCCCGCCCTCTTCCAGGGTTCTGGCCGAAGACTGAGAAACCAGTCAACGCGACAAGGATCAGGGCCAGGATAATAGTATATGTATGGTTCTTGGAATGCAATTTTATTTATAAATTCGCGATAACAAATATACGACATATTTTGGATATCATTCGCAATTTTCTTGCCGTACTGTCGGCGGTGGCCTTTATTCAGGTCGCGTCGCCGGCATATTGCCAGGCCCCGTCGTCCCCGATCAGGTTGTCAACCGTCGTCATAGACCCGGGACATGGGGGTAAAGACGCCGGTTGCGTCAGCCCGAGCGGCAAGACCATGGAGAAAACGGTGGTTCTTGACATCGCGACCCTCCTTGCCGATAAGATCAAGGCGAGGTATCCGGACGTCAATGTCGTCATGACTCGCTCCGATGACTCGTTCGTGGAGTTGCAGGGGAGGGCCGACATCGCGAACAAGGCGAAGGCGAACCTTTTCATATCCATTCATGTCAACTCGGTTGACAAGAAGAAGACTGGCCCGAACGGGTATTCCGTCCACATCCTCGGGCAATACACAAGCAAGAACAAGGACCTGTACGCCGGCAATATGGACGTCGTGAGAAGGGAGAACTCCGTCATCATGCTGGAGGATGACTACTCCGCGAAATACGAGGGATTCGACCCTTCCGATCCAGAGTCGTATATATTCATGAACCTCATGCAAAACGCTTTCCTGGAGCAGAGTCTCAAGTTCGCCAGGATCGTCGACGAGGAGATGAAGGGAGGCTCCATAAAGGCGAGCCGGGGAATATCACAGGATCCTTTTTATGTGCTGTGGAGGACCGCCATGCCCGCTGTCCTGGTGGAGTGCGGTTTCATGTCCAACCCCACGGACCGCGGAGCCCTCATCACGAGGGAGGGTAAGGAAAGGATCGCCTCTGATCTTTTCGACGCGTTCGTAAGGTACAAAACCGAGTACGACGGCGGAGGCGTCCAGGGAATCAAGGACCCTGAACCCGTGCCGGAACAGAGGGTGGACGGGAACGGGGAGCCGGCAGCCGAGGGGCCGCTTTACGGGATTCAGGTGCTGGTCTCATCCAAGTGCCTGGCTCCGGGTGACCCGTTCTTCAAAGGGCATCCGGTGAAGATGTACCAGGCCGGCAAATACTATAAATATGTCGTCCGTGTCTCACCAGATTTGGAGGAGACGAGAAAGGCCTTTTCAACAGTCGGCGTTTCATATCCTGACTCCTTTATCGTGAAGATCGAGGAAGGCTCCATTTCTCGACTAAAATAGACTGTTTCGGAAGTAATTAATTTATCGTTATTTAAGTTTTTAGCTGTAAAGCTATATAGCTTATTATCAATCGTTTACGACAATAGTCGGAAAACGAGTGACTCATATATTTACGGAAAATAAAAAACAAAAACAATAAGAAAAAAGTTTTTTTTTGAAGTATTTTTCCTCCATTTTCGCGTAAGATTAGCGACAGGGAAAAGTCCCCCGCCAATTCCATTTTACAGATAGCGATGACTGAACTGGAAAGACATATTTCAGTATGGGAAGAGTGTCTTGGGATCTTCGAGAAAAACGTTGACCCCAAACAGTTCTCGGTGTGGTTCAAGACCATCACGCCGGTCTCGCTCGAGGGCTCGACACTTACTGTCGAGGTCCCCACGGATTTTTTCAGGAGCTACCTTGAGGACGCCTACCTGCCGATCATCAAGATGGCGCTTCGCAGGGTGATCGGCCCTGACGCCAAACTGATGTACAGGATCCACCCGGTCCGCAAGGAGGCCCCTATGGTGTTCAGCGCCTCCCACAGCAATGTGCCCGAAAACAAGGCTGTCACGCTCAACACCTTCCAGGCGTCGAGCAATCCGGGCCCCTTCGTCTTTCCAGGACTGACCAAGGTGAAGATCAACCCGAGGCTGAATCCCTCTTATTGTTTCGACAACCTTGTGAAAGGGGAGTGCAACAAGATGGGGATCACAGCCGGGATCGACATTTCCCGCAAGCCGGGCAAGACTCCGTTCAACCCATTGTTCGTGTTCGGCGGCCCCGGCCTTGGCAAGACCCATCTGGCCCAGGCCATAGGGATAGCCATCCATGACTCTTACCCTGACCTCATCGTGCTGTATGTGACCGGCAACGAGTTCAAGACGCAGTACATGAGCGCCGCCCAGCAGAACAAGATAGCTGATTTCATGGCGTATTACATGAGGATCGACGTCCTTGTCGTGGATGACATCCACGAGCTTGTCGGCCCCTCTTCCCAGAACGCTTTCTTCAACATATTCAACTATCTGCACCAGTCCGGGAAGCAGCTCGTTTTCACATCCGACCGCGCGCCGGCTGACCTTGTGAATTTCGAGGAGAGGCTTTTGTCGAGGTTCAAGTGGGGACTCTTCGTCGAGCTCGAGAAGCCGGACAAGCAGACAAGGCTCGCCATGCTCAAGTCGAGGTGCGTCCGCGAGGGTGTCAGCGTCGATGACGATGTCCTCGACCTGCTCGCCACCAGGATCAAATCCAATTTCCGCGAGCTTGAGGGCGCGCTCATCTCATTGATAGCCAGCGCCACCCTTTGCCATGAGGAGATTACCCGGGAGATGGCCGAGCGAGTGACCGGCAATATTGTCAGCGAGGAGCGGGAGGAGGTCACATTGGACAAGGTCCAGGGCGTGGTGTGCGAGTATTTCAACATCACCAGAGAGACGCTCCTGTCCAAGTCGAGAAAAAGGAATATTGTCCAGGCGAGGCAGATCGCCATGTACCTGAGCCGTAATCTTATCGGAGGCTGCTCCTTGTCCACCATCGGCATGGAGCTGGGAGGCAAGGATCACGCCACGGTCCTGCACGCCTGCAACACGGTTTCCGACCTTATGTCCACCGACAAGCTGTTCCGTCAATATGTCTCCGACATAGAGAGGATGCTTGTGCCGGTGAGTCGATAATCAAACCACTTCCCTTATGAATTCTTCCAATGTGCTTGAGATCTTCAAGGAGATCACACGTATCCCTCGTGAATCCGGCCACGAGGAGATGATGGGCGAGTATCTTCGCTCATTCGCCGAGAAAAGGAATCTTGAGTGCCGGATCGACAAAGTCGGCAACGTTTGCATAGTCAAAGAGACTTCCCCGGGCAAGGAGAATGTCCCGACTCTGGTTCTCCAGGGCCATCAGGACATGGTTTGCGAGAAAAGCAAGGGGGTTGATCATGATTTCCTGAAGGATCCCGTCAATTATGTCGTGGAAGACAGTTGGATGGTGGCGAAAGACACCACTCTGGGTGCTGACGACGGTATAGGTGTCGCGGCCATGCTCGCTCTCCTCGACAGCGATCTCCCTATGGGAAGGATCGAGTGCGTGTTCACGGTCTCGGAGGAGACAGGAATGGACGGGGCTTTCGGCATGGAGAAGGGTTTCTTCACCGGGAAGACCCTTATCAACCTTGATTCGGAGGACGAGGGCCAGATGTTTATCGGTTGCGCCGGAGGGTTGGACACAACTGCCCGTTTCTCATACGGTAGCGAGGATCTGGCGCCGGGACACGCCCCGGTGAGGCTCGAGATCGGAGGGGCAGTAGGGGGCCATAGCGGCGATGACATAGACAAAGGCAGGGCGAACACAATCCAGCTGATGGCCAGGTTCCTCTTCTCGGAGTTGCCTTTCGGAGTCCAGCTTATCATGCTGAAGGGAGGGAACAAGCCCAACGCTATCGCGAGAGAGTGCGAGGCGATAATCGCTGTTCCGGACAGGAAAGCCACTATCGCCCGCTTCAACTCGTCCGCCGGCGATGTCCGCGGCGAATACGTCAGGACAGAGCCGGGGATGACTTTCAGCGCCTCTGAATATCGCTGCACCGAGAAGCCCATTGAGACTCCGGTGGCGGTGAATCTAGTCCAGGCGCTGTTCGCCTGCCCCCACGGTGTGGAGAGTATGAGCCGAGATATTCCAGGACTTGTGGAGACATCAACGAATCTCGCCTCCGTCAATATGCGCAGGCAAGGTGTGATCGAGGTTGTCACCAGCCAGCGAAGCGCCATCACATCCGCGAGAAGGATGATGGCCGCCAAGGTGGAGGCGTGTTTCCTCCTGGCCGGCGCAGAGGTGGAACACACGTCAGAGTATCCCGGTTGGAAGCCTGACGTGGATTCTCGTATCCTCAAAATTTGCGTTGAGTCCTACAGGAAACTCTTCGGGTTCGACCCTGAGGTGAAGGCCATACACGCCGGGCTTGAGTGCGGGCTCTTCGGCGAGAAGTTCGGCGGGTTGGACATGATCTCGTTCGGCCCGACATTGAGAGGGGTTCACGCCCCGGGTGAAAGGCTTGACCTTAACTCTCTCGACAAATTCACGGACCATCTCGTCGACGTGGTCACTTCATTCAAGTGATTCTCATGGTAAAGATAGCCCCATCAATACTCGCCGCCGATTTCCTCCATCTCGAGAGGGATGTCAAGCTTGTCAACGACCATGCTGACCTGCTTCATTTCGATGTCATGGACGGCTGCCTGGTGCCTAATCTCTCTTTCGGTTTCCCTGTTATGGAAGCGGTAGCCGGCATAGCCACGATCCCGCTGGATGTGCATTTGATGATCGTCAACCCTGACAAGTATATAGGGAGATTCGCCGAGGCTGGCGCCTCTTATATCAGTTTCCATCTTGAGGCCGCCGACGAGTCGGGTAAGGACGCCGCCGAGTATATAGCCCTGGCCAAGTCACACGGCGTCAAAGCGGGACTCGCGATCGATCCTGATATTCCGGTGGAAAGACTCTTCCCTTACATAGAGAGTGTTGACTTTTTCCTGATAATGTCCGTGTTCGCCGGTTTCGGAGGACAGAAGTTCATCGAGGACTCTATCGGCAGGATAGCGACCCTGAGAGCTGAGATGGAACGTGTCGGAGTCATCAAGGACATCGAGGTCGACGGGGGAGTCTCGTCATCCAACGCCAAGGCTCTCATCGACGCCGGGGCTACGATGCTGGTAGCCGGAAGCTCTGTCTTCAAAGCGGATAACCCGGCTCAAGCAATAGCTGGAATGAGATTTTAGATAATATAATTTATCTCTTTGAAGGCGAACTCTTTATGTTCGCCTTTTTTGTCGTGGACTCGCAATTTACCCTCAGGCGATACCCCGACTATGACGCCCTCGAACACTTTCCCGTCACGGCATGAGACATATTCATGAGACTCTCCTTTACGGTACAGCCTGCTCTCGTATTCTTTATCTATTCCGGTGTCGTTATTCAGCAAGACTCGGCTGAAAGAGGAAGCGAGGATGGAGGTGAACTTCTCTAGCTCAAGCCTCAAGTCATATTCCCCGCCGGTGACAATGGCGAGCGATGTCGGATTCGTCAAGGACGGGTCGAAAACCGTCTGGTTGACATTGAGCCCGATCCCCACTATGCTGGCGGCCACTTTCCCACCGTCCAGGATATTCTCCACAAGCATCCCGCAGATTTTCTTGTTACGTATATAAATATCATTGGGCCACTTGACCTGGGCCTCGACTCCTCTCTTCTCAAGATAAGAGATTACCCCGAGCGTGGCGGCCTTGGAGATGTCGAACTGGCGTGAGACGGGAAGGGGAGGGAAGCCGTGCTCCCCGAATTTCAGTAGAATCGAGAAGGTCAGGTTCTTCCCCTTCTCCGACACCCATTTGTTGCCTCGCTGCCCTCGGCCGGCGGTCTGGCTCAAGGCCGCGGTCACTGACAGATTGTCATACCCTGATAACCCGCGCCTGAGCTCTTCCTGCGTGGAATCAGTCTCCTCCACCCACCTGATATTGACCTTATTATCCATTGGCTCGGAAATTGCCGTTTTTTACTATATTTGTGTTTTATTAGCGCGAAATTAAAAAAGATTATCAATATGATAACACATGACCTTAGAGTGATGGCGGACGCCATGCTCGACAAGAAGGCCCAGAATGTTACAGGTGTCGATCTCAGATCCATCGGCACCGCGATCACCGACTTCTTCATGATCTGCAACGCGGATTCTACCACGAATGTCAACGCCATAGCGGACAACGTCATCGACAAGATGAGGGAGCTTGGCCGCAGGCCGCTCCGCACGCAGGGTATGGAGAACAATTTCTGGATTATCCTTGACTACGGCGACATCGTCGCCCATATTTTCCTGACCGAGTACAGGCAGTTCTACAGGCTTGAGGACCTTTGGGCGGACGCGCCTCAGAAAGAGTACAAGGACAGGCCTAAATCCAAAAAGACAAAGAAAGATGCGGAATAAAGTAAGATTCAATTTCTCCTGGTTCTACATCATCCTTATCCTGGGAATAGGCTGGCTGCTGTTCAACAACAGCGGCGCCAATCCCCAAAAGGTCGAGTGGGCCGAGGTCAAGGAGATGTTCGCCGCCGGGGACATAAAGGAGATATCTTATGTCCGTAACAATTTCAAAGGCAACATCACCATAAAGCCGGACCGCCTCTCGAAATACGCCGACAAATTCGGTGGGAAAGTCCCTTCCAGCCCACCTCATTTCATATTCCTTGTCTCGGACAAGTTCGACGCCGAGAAAGAATTCGAGGCCCTGAACTCCGCCTTGCAGCCGGCCGACCAGGTTAAGATCGTGATAGAAAACGAGGGACGCGCGTGGGTGGACATCCTCGAGTGGCTGATATTCCCGATATTCCTTATCCTCATGTGGGTCTGGATGTTCCGCGGGTTTAACAAGAATATGGGAGGCGGCCCCGGAGGCCCGGGGGGAGGAATATTCAGTGTCGGGAAATCCACCGGCAAGCTGGCGGACAAGGACAAGGTCAACGTGACCTTCAAGGATGTCGCCGGCCTGCACGGGGCCAAGGACGAGGTGATGGAGATAGTCGATTTCCTCAAGAATCCCCAGAAATACACCGCGCTTGGCGGGAAGATCCCCAAGGGAGCCCTTCTTGTGGGCCCTCCCGGGACCGGAAAGACATTGCTCGCCAAGGCTGTGGCCGGGGAGGCTGATGTGCCTTTCTTCTCCATCTCCGGCTCCGACTTCGTCGAGATGTTCGTTGGTGTCGGCGCCTCCAGGGTCAGGGACCTGTTCCGTCAGGCTAAGGAGAAGGCTCCTTGCATCGTGTTCATCGACGAGATTGACGCTGTCGGTCGCGCGAGAGGAAAGAACGTGGGATTCTCTTCCAACGACGAGAGGGAAAACACTCTGAATCAGCTGTTGACAGAGATGGATGGTTTCGACACCAATTCTGGCGTCATCATTCTCGCTGCCACGAACCGGGCAGATATCCTGGACAAAGCCTTGATGAGGGCGGGACGTTTCGACCGCCAGATACATGTTGAGCTTCCCGAGTTGAAAGAGAGGGAGGAGATATTCCTTGTCCATATGAAGGGGTTGAAGATCGCCAAGGATTTCGACGTGAGCTTCATGGCCAAGCACACTCCCGGATTCTCCGGGGCGGACATCGCGAATGTCTGCAACGAGGCTGCCCTGACCGCCGCGAGGAAGAACAAGCCAGAGATCGGGATGCAGGATTTCCTTGACGCGGTCGACCGCATCATCGGAGGCCTTGAGCGCAAGAGCTCCATCCTGACGCCGGCGGAGAAGAGGACGACCGCCTACCACGAGGCCGGTCACGCGACCGTTGGATGGCTGCTCCCGTATTCCGATCCTGTGTTCAAGGTCAGCTTGATACCAAGAGGAGACGCCCTAGGGCTGACCTGGTACTTGCCTGACGAGAGGAAGATCCTCCCGAAGTCATATCTGATTGACCAGATGTGCGCCCTCATGGGCGGAAGGGTGGCCGAGGAGATAATCAACGGCGAGCCGGCCACCGGCGCGCTCAATGACCTCGAGAGACTGACCAGGATAGCGTACAACATGATCCAGTTCTACGGCATGGGCGACAAGACAGGGGAGTTGTCCTTCTATGACTCCACCGGGGCGAGAGGATATGACCTGACCAAGCCTTACAGCGAGAAGACAGCCGAGGTCATGGACCAGGAGGTCAGGGAGCTCGTTGACGAGGTTCACGAGAGGACCAGGAAGATCCTCCAAGACAACATGGAGGGCTTTGTCACGATGGCCAAGCTGCTGCTTGAGAAAGAGGTCATTTTCTCCGAGGACATAGAGGCGATACTTGGTCCCAAGGTCAAGCCGTTGGATCCTGTGGATGAACCAGTTCCAACCACCGAAATCCCGGTCGAAGATGAATAACGTGACAGTCAGGACAATCTCGGGGGTCGCCTTCATTCTTGTGATGGTGGCCTGCCTTGTGTTCAACAAGTATCTATTCGCCGGCCTGATGGTATTCATCATGGCAGTGATGCTGCTCGAGTTCTACGAGATCACGATGGGACACAGCTATACCTTCTCGAAGATCCTGGCCATCTTAGCGGGGGAGTTCCTGTTCGGAGTCATGTTCGCCGCCTCGTCATACCACATGCCGATGAGGTTCATCGCGCTCGCCATGATCCCGGTGTTCATCGTCATGATCAACTCTCTGTACGTCAAGGACAAAGAGGAGTACGGGAAGTTCTCGAACATCTACACGGGCCTGCTGTACATCGCTGTCCCGATCGCGCTGGCCAACCTTATCGCTTTTGACAAGGCGGGCAATTTCAGCGGCAATCTCCTGCTTTGCTTCTTCATCATCATCTGGTGTTCCGATGTCGGCGCTTTCACATTCGGGATTTCTTTTGGCAAACGTTTCCCGAAGAAACTCTTCCCCACGGTCTCGCCGAAAAAGACATGGGTAGGATTCATCGGAGGGGTGATATCCTCCGTCCTCGCTGCTTTCATCCTTTACGAGATCGGCCTGCTCAAATTCCCGTTAATGCATTCGCTGATCCTCGCCCTGATAATGTCGGTCGCGGGAGTGTATGGTGACTTGTACGAGTCGCAATGGAAAAGAGTCTATGGCGTCAAGGATTCAGGAAATATCATTCCAGGTCACGGAGGCCTGCTCGACCGGTTCGACAGCACGCTGATGGCGATGCCCTTCGGAGCCATTTATCTTGGATTATTCGATCTTTTGTGATATGCGAAGAATAGTAATCGACAAAGACTCGAGAGGCACGATAGCCATTTATTGGACGATCACCGCGGTAATCGCGCTGTTGGCCGCGATACTGATCAAATCAGCGTGGATCCTTGTCCCCATACTCGTGATCCTGGCCGCTTTCGCTTTCTTCGTTTTCTGGTTCCATAGGGTTCCGGACCGTGATATTCCCGAAGGGGACGACTCCTTGGTCACATCGGTGGCAGACGGGAAAGTGGTTGTGATCGAGAGGGTTTACGAGGGAGAGTATTTCAAGGGCGACTGCATCCAGGTGTCAGTTTACATGGATTTCTTCGACGTGCACACGAATTTCTGGCCGGTGACCGGCGAGATCTCATACTATAAATATCATCCCGGGAAGTACCTTCTCGCCTTCCTGCCTAAATCCTCCGAGAAAAACGAGCACTCCTCCACAGCCATCCGCAACTCAAGGGGAGAGGTGTTTTTCAAACAGATAGCCGGCACTTTCGCCCGCAGGATAGTCTGCTATTCCGAAGAGGGGATGAGTGTGGAGAGAGGCCACCAGTGCGGGATCATAAAATTCGGCTCAAGGATAGATATTTTCCTGCCTCTGGACTCCGAGATACTTGTCAAGGAGGGTGATTTCACCAAGGCGAGGATAACACCGATAGCGAGGCTTAAATAGAGCCGTCTCCCTCGATCAACTCCAACAGACGATCGACCGCCTCATTCTCCGGGACATGTCTCATGAGAGGAGTTCTTCCTTTGTAGATAGAGACTTTCCCGTTGCCTTCACCGACATATCCCCAGTCAGCGTCCGCCATCTCTCCCGGACCGTTGACTACACATCCCATCACGGCGATGACAACGTCTTTCATATGTGAAGTCTTGGCTTTCACCTCGGCCAGGGCAGCCTTAAGATCGTACATTGTCCTCCCGCAGCCGGGGCAGGAGATATATTCCGGCCTGTAAAAGCGTCTTCTAGCCGCCTGCATCAACTCGTCAACAAGATACGCTCCCTTGCCGGACGCCTCGATCGAGACCGGGTTGCCCGCCTCATCCATGTACTCGCCGCTCAACTCGAGATCGTCAAGCTCCTTGTCCAGGAGCCTTTTGCCGAAATCGCAAGAGACATCCATGAGCAGGGTCTCGAAAGAAGGGGAGTGATAGGTGGCAAACGCTTTCCGTCCCTGTATCGAGACAGAGGTCATCGAGGAGACAATCCTTCTCTCATACCTTGCGGCGAGGTACCTCGCCACGGGTAATTCCGCCTCCGGATCCTCTGTAAGTGAGACCCTTATAGTGTCCCCGATCCCTTCTGACAGAAGAGTGGATATTCCCACGCACGACTTGATCCGCCCGCTATCCCCGTTCCCGGCCTCGGTGACTCCCAAATGCAGGGGGAAAACTGTCCCTGCGGCGGTCATCTCTGAATTGAAACACCTGTAAGCGTCAACCATGACCCTGGTGTTGCTCGATTTGAGGGACACCACAACGTCATGGAAATCCTCCTCCGCGCATATCCCCACCCATTCCATCGCGGCCTTTGCCATCGCTTCTGGTGTATCCCCGTATAGGTTGGTGATATAATCGCCAAGGGAGCCGTGATTCACTCCGACGCGGATAGCGGTCCCGTTATCAGCGCATATCCTGATCAACTCGCGGAACCGTCTGATCGCCTCGGAGTGGTCTTTGTGGAAATTGCCGGGATTGACCCGGACCTTCTCCACTATCGGCGCGACAGCGAAGGCCGTGTTTGATGAGAAATGAATATCCGCGACCAGAGGAGTGTTGATCCCCTTTGCCCTGAGAGCCTCTTTAATACGCCTGACACTCTCCACATCATCCATCCCGGGAACGGTCACGCGGATAATCTCCGCGCCCGCCTCCGCCAGCCTGACGCATTGGGCGACAGTGGCTTCCACATCAGATGTGTGGGTGTCGCACATCGTCTGGACAACGATGTGGCCACCGTCACCGATCAGGACATCACCTACTCTCGCCGCCATTGTACACTTGCTCATATGCCTCGCGTCTGATCTGCCCTTTTGTCTTTCCTGTACGTTTGGTGATCTGGAAATACAATCCCGCCGTCACCATGACGTCGAAAGGATAGGCGAACCTGTAGAAGTCCTTGCTCGCGTGATCGGGCCTGTAGAGGGAGCCCCAGGAGTAACGAACATCCCCGTTGACATGGAATTCCACAGGGTCGAACACGATCCCGAACCCGAGTCCGCCGGTCAGACCGTAATCAATGCGGTAATCCCATTCCCTGAAATCGTTCCGTATCTCTTCGGGAACATTTTCCCCGATCCTCTCGATCGAAAGCCTGTAACCTCCGTAAACCCCGGCATCCACCATGACCTTGAAATGAAGACCGTCGGAATGGAAATGAGCCATCAGAGGCACCTCCACCAAGTCGATGATCGCTTTCTCCGCCCCCTCCAGGGTTGGGGTTATCCCGGTCTCCTTGTTCTCTTTGAACTGGTAGCCCTCATGGCTGTAACGAACACCACCCTTCAGGCCGAAATTGGGGCTGCCGTCGAACAGCTTGCCGTACTTGGTCACGAAAACACCGTACGTTCCGGGGACGAAAAGGTTGCCCTGGGTCTTTGAGGGATTGAACTGCATCCTGCTGACCGAAGCCCCGTACTCCACGCCGATGATGGTGTAGTCATTTAGCGAGAACACCTTTTTCAGGGAGTCGGCCGGCAGAGTGTCCTGCGCCAGCAGAGTCCCGGAAAAAAGGGCCAGCGAGATCAACACGGTTCCTATGCGCTTTATTCTCAATCCCATGTGATTAGTCTTTCATGAATTCCTTTATGTCGAGATCTTGAGTTATCTCGCTTTTCTCGGGTATGTCGAACGTGTCCTGGCCGCCCGTCTTGAGGAACCTGACCTTCTCGGGTTGCCTGTGCTCGAGGAGGTTTCCCGTGTCGACGAGCCCGTTCCGGTTGATATCCTCGGTGATCCTTATGCAGTATTTACCCTTTTTCAGATAAGGGAAAAGAAGGCTTCGGTCGCTGTCCACGACGTACTCGAACAGGATTTTCTGCTTCTTGTCGTCGAGCATGTGGATGATATATTTCTCGTTGACACCGCTAAGGTTCAGGGTGAAGGAGCTCAGGTCCTCGCCCTTCGGCAAAGAGACTTTGACTTTGGTGCTGTCATTCCAGTACCCGTTGATATCCTTGAATACCCGGTGAGGCACCTTGAACACATACTCGTATCCGTCGAGGATCTCCACATCCGGAGTGATGACATATCTTCTCAGGTTGGCGGAGTCACGCTCGATCGTGAAACGCTCGTCCCGCTCCACCTGCTTCGGGTTGATGGAATAGAAAGCCAGGCTGTCGAAATAACCCAGGAACGGAGGGCTGGCGAACTCCATGATTATGCCTTCAAGCTCGAATCTCTCGGGAGTCGCGGTGAGACTGATAGGGCATATCGTGTCTTTGTGCTCGACTGGTTTCCTGGTCCTGCCTTTGGGCTTGTTCTCATCGACAAGAGGCACCTCCTCGGTCACCGGGGCGAGAATGCCCAGGGTGTCGGTCTTCCAATACTTCACAGATAGCTTGAGCGTGTCAGGCATCCTCCTCGAGTCATTTATCCAGAGCAGCAGGCAATCCTTGGGAGCGTTGAACTCCGTGATCACATTCTCGGCGGGGAACCCCTTGAACCACAGCGAGTCTATCCTGGTGTCCGGGGCAAGGAAAGTGATATAGGCTGATCTGTCAGACGTCCTCATCTTGTTCATCAGCATCTGCTTGGAGGGTCGCTCCCTGAACACATTCAAGACGATGTCCGATTCTCTCGACAAGCAGGAAAGAGTGTCTTTCGCGTCGAATTTCATGAGCTCCGGCAGGGTGTCGTTCACCACCCGGACGGGTCTCAGCAAAGTGTCCAGGAAAGCGATTTTATCCTCGTCGGGCTCGTAAAGATTGTTGTTGTTGGCGTCAATGACCGCGTACGCCCTGTAAAGGGTATCTTTGATATTCCTGATCGAAAAGTATCCCCATTCGTCGGTCTTGGAAGAGGCCACCGGCCTTTGTAGGAAAACCGCGGAGTCGCTGTGGTCCTTGTAGAGCATCACAGTGGCCCCGGATATCGGTTTCAAGTCATTGCAGTCGTACACTGACCCGGTCACGAACATCGAGTCCAACGTGGGGCCGGTGGAGAAGAATGTCGTGAAGCCAGGGAACATGTTGCCCTCGTTGTTGTCGGCGACGGCTCCAGTGAGCTCGAGGGTGTAAGTCAGGTCGGGAATCAAATCCTCCTCGAAATACACGACAACGCTCTTACCCTTAATCTTATACTTGGGCGCTTTCTGCTGGGGAGGGGAGAGGTAGATCCCTTTGGGCTCCTTGACGACCACATATTCATTGAACGTGAACACGATCTCCAACCCTTTGACGGGAACGTTGACGGATCCCGGCTTGGGCGAGACCTTGACGATCACCGGAGGGATCGTGTCTTTCAGGCCGCCCTTCGGGGCCTGTGTCGTGTTCGCGCATGAATGCGAGAACATCGACATGACGATTACGGCCGCCACGGGGATTAAAGGGAAATATCTGGACAGGAATCTTCTCATAACTCTATTCTGGCAACGTTCTGTATGCCCTCGATCGACCCCAGTTTGCGGATCATCCTGTCCAGGGCCGAGCGGTCGTGCACACTCAAGTCTATATACCCTTCAAATATCCCGCCGTCAGTGCTCAGATACACTTTTTTCATATTAACTCCCATTACCAGTGAGATGTACCTGGAGATCTCGTTCAGCAGCCCGAGGCGGTCAATACCCTTTATGGAGATCCTGACGGGGAACGCCTTCATCTCCCCGTCGTTCTCCCAGCGGGGTGTGACGACCCGGTCACCATGCTTGGAGGCTATGCTGTCAGCTACAGGGCAGGTTTTCTTATGGACAGTGACAGTCCCGTCCGGATTCGCGATCCCTATGACCGCGTCGCCAGGGATCGGCTGGCAACAAGAGGCGATGACGTATTTCTCCTTCTCTTTACCGCCTTGCTGGGACTGGGGGTCCCTGCGGCGTGAGAACAGTGAGAAGGGCCAATACAGATTGCTCTTGACCGGAGCTGTGGGTGTAAGATAGTCACCGAGCGTGTTGACAGGGATTATGCCCAACCCTACACGGAAATACAATTCCTCGGCGCTTCTGCCAGGCACGTTCAATTTCTTGCAAAGGATCTCCTCAGAGTCGGGATTCAGCCTGTAACCAAGGGAATCCAACTGGCTCTGTACCATATTCCTTCCTACTCGCGCGATCTCGATCTTATCCGCTTTGAAATAGTCGATCACGACATTGCGGGCGTGTCTGGTTTGTAGGAACTTCAGCCATTCCTGTTTCGGGCGCTCGTTCTCCGCCGTGATTATCTCGACCTGGTCGCCCGTCTTCAAGACGTGGGAGAGAGGGACAAGCCTCATGTTCACCTTAGCCGCGATGGCCTTGTTACCGATCTCCGTGTGAATCCCGTACGCGAAATCCAGTGCAGTCGCCCCCTTCTGGATAGTCTTTTGCTCGCCTTTCGGGGTGAAAACCGTTATCTCTCCGCTCGTGAGGTCGTTATGGATGATGTCCAGGAGCTCGAGGGCGTTCACATCGGGGCTTACGAGAATCTCCTTGACCTTGGCGAGCCATTTATCCATCTCGCTGTCGTTCTCGCTGATATAGCCTTCCTGCTTATACGCCCAATGCGCGGCGATTCCCTTCTCCGCGATGTCATCCATCCTCTTGGACCTGATCTGGACCTCGATCCAGATTCCCCTATGGCTCATCAGGGTGCAATGCAGGGCCTCGTACCCGTTACTCTTGGGGTGTTTAACCCAATCCCGGACACGGTCGTCCTTGAAACGGTATATGCCTGAAATGATCGAGAAAATATGGTAGCACTGGTCTCGCTCGGAGTCATTGGTATGAGTGTCCGGAGTGAAAACAATCCTCAAGGCGTAGAGGTCATAGACCTGCTCGAAGGATATGTTCTTAGTCCGCATCTTATGCCAAATCGAGTAGGGGGTCTTGACCCTCTTCTTTATGATGAAATCGAAACCGGCCTTCCGCAACGCGGTGTCTATCGGGACAATGAACTCGTCGATCTGCATCTCGAGATCGTTGATGTTCTTGTTCACCAGGCCTGTGATCTCCTTGTAGGCGTCCGGCTCCTTGTACTTGAGCCAGATGTTCTCCATCTCGGACTTGATCTCGTACAGACCGAGCCTGTGGGCCAGGGGGATGAATATGAACATTGTCTCGCTCAGTATCTTGTCCCTCTTGTACTCTGGCATAGAGTCAATGGTCCTGCAGTTGTGCAGCCTGTCCGCGAGTTTGATCAGCACGACGCGGACGTCGTCGTTCAGAGTGAGCAGGATCCTCTTGAAATTCTCCGCCTGAAGACTCTCCGAGTACACCCCTTCAAGCTTCTTGGAGCGGTCCTCGTTGTCGAGGACGTTCTTGATTTTAGTCAAGCCGTCCACCAGGCTGGCTATCTTGTCCCCGAAGAGGTTCCTCAGATCCTCGACGGTATACGCCGTGTCCTCCACCACATCGTGCAGAAGGGCGGCGGCGATGGATTTGTAGCCGAGGCCGATGTCACAAACCACGATCTTGGCGACCTCGATCGGATGTATGATATACGGTCCTCCGGAGCGACGCCTGACATTCTTGTGGGCCTCGTTGGCGAAATCGAAGGCCTTCTGGACAACATCCAACTCCTCTTGGTTAGCGCATCTTTTGGCGGCCGCCTCCTTCAACTGGGAGTAGGCCTCTCGTATAACAACGTAGTCTTCTTCTGTGAACCTTGAGAAACTCATGACTCTATGACTCTCGCGACGACAACCTGGCCTCTTTCTCCATCTTGTCCACCATCTGGAAAGAGTATGAGAATTGGGCCCCGTACAGTATTATGAGCCAACCGAACCGCAGCCACATCATGAAAAGCGGAAGCGCGGCCACGGCCCCGTAAACAGCGTTTATATTTGTTACCAAGACTTGGGTCTCCAGATAAAGGTACTGAAGCGCGGTAAACGCGATGCCTGCCCAGAGGGCGGCTTTAAGGGCGAAACGGTAATCCACATAAGTCGCCGGGATGAATTTGTACATCGCTGACAACGTCATCACAGCGACTCCTCCGAATATGATCCAGCCGAGGAAGGACTTAATCTTGTCAGTGATCCCGATACTGTTCGGGATCAAGTCCAGGACATGGGAATACACGACGGTTCCGGCGAAGAAGATCAAGACAATGAACGGGATAAGTATCATGATGACGATATCTATCCCGTAACTTTTCAACGCCTTCCTTTTGGGCTTGCGCACATGCCATACATTGTTGAAGACCTTCTCCACGCGGTTCATCATCCAGATGACGAGCCAGACGAAAGAAAGGGCTGTGATCAGGCCGAACACCCCGGACTTTGAAGCGTCGATTATATTGGAGGCGCCTTTCATCATGGTATCGATCACGGTCTGGTTGATGTCAGCTGAATAGAGGGCGTCCCTCAGGAGATTCTCGAGCCCGAAACCGCTTGTGACCGCGAAGCAGACAGCGACGAGCGGCACCACAGCCAAAGTACAGAAGTAGCTCAAAGCCACGGACTGGAACCCGATTTTCTCGTCAGCGAAGTTCTTCAGGGCGTCAACCACGACCTTAATGTCCCTGATGAGCCTGGCCTTGGCATTCGATAGCTCGTCAAGGTTGAAATGCCAGATGTCATGCCCGATGAACTTGCTCAGCCACCGGGTGTAGGTCTTGACCTTGAACACTATCCTTCCGAACCAATTCGCCATAGCCTAGAACAGTGTTGGTTCAACCTCATCCTCCCTGGCCGCGGCCAATGGGAGAACGTTTATCATATTCATGAACTCGTCCTCGCCGATGATCCTGACGCCTAGCTCCTCCGCCTTGCGGATCTTCTCCGGACCGGGCTTTGAACCCGCGAGCAGGAAATCAGTCTTCCCGCTTACTGACGAGCTGTTCTTGCCTCCGTTTGTCTCGATGAGACGTTTCATCTCGTCACGCGATACGCTGAAATTACCGGAGATCACAATCGACTTGCCGGCGAGCGCGTCGGAGGAGGCGACTCGCTCCTCGACAGAGAAACGGAGCCCGGCGGCCTTCAGGCGCTCTATCTCCTCGAGATGGGCGGGGACGGAGAAATAATCGCGGACACTCGAGGCGATCACCTCACCTATGTCCCTGGCCTCAAGCAGGCTCTCGACCGAAGCCTCGGCCAAAGAGTCGATGTCCCCGAAACGTCTCGCCAGCTCCTTGGCTGTCGTCTCGCCAATGTGACGGATCCCAAGAGCGAAGAGAACCCTCTCGAAAGGGACTTCACGTGAGGCGGCGAGACTCTCTAGGAAACGCTCGGCGCTTCTGTCTTTCCACCCCTCCAGAGTCATAAGCATTCGTTTGTCAAGTGAGTAGAAATCGGCAGGAGTCCTGACCAGGCCGAGATTGTACATACGCTCTACCGTGGCGTCACCCGCCAACACATTCATCGCTTTCCTGCTGAGGAAGTGGACGAGCTTTCCTTTGATCTGAGTGGGGCAACCGTCAATATTTGGGCAGAACCAGCGGGCCTCGTCCTCGTCCTTGACAAGGCGAGTGCCGCAGTCGGGACACGTTTCCGGGAACACGGGCTTGACAGCGTCGGCGGGCCGTTTTGACAAATCCACATCGATTATCTTGGGGATTATCTCACCGCCCTTTATCACTTTCACCATATCACCGACGCGGATATCCATCTGGGAGATGAAGTCCTCGTTGTTCAGGGTCGCCCTCTTAACAACGGTTCCCGCAAGCTGGACCGGAGATAGATTGGCCACGGGGGTCACGGCGCCTGTCCTACCGACTTGGTAGTCAATAGAGAGCAGTCTTGTCAAGGCCTCTTCCGCCTGGAATTTGAACGCCACCGCCCAACGGGGCGACTTAGCGGTGAAACCGAGCGCCTCCTGGTACTCCAACTCATTGATTTTAATGACAATACCATCAGTGGCAAATGGCAAGAACCGCCTTTGTTTATCCCAATATGAGATATATTCCTCAATCCCTTCAATATCCTTCACGATCCTCCTCTCGCCGGATATCGGGAGTCCCCAAGAAGCCGCGGCGTCGAGAGCCTCCGAGTGCGTCGCGAAAGGGACGCTTCCTGCGGGAATATGATACAGCGTGCACATCAACCCTCTCCTGGCCACCTCTTTCGGGTCCTGGAGTTTCAGTGAGCCTGAAGCGGCGTTCCTCGGGTTAGCGAAAGGGGGCTCCTCGTTGTCTAGGCGCTCCCTGTTGAGCCTGTCGAAAGACTCGTACGGCATGAGTATCTCACCCCTGATCTCGAACTCCTCGGGCCAACCGGACCCGGAGAGCGAGAGCGGGACATTGCCTATCATCCTCACATTGGCGGTCACATCGTCCCCGACGACACCGTCGCCTCTGGTAAGCGCCCTGAACAGTTTCCCGTTCCTGTAGGTAAGGCTGATGGCAGTCCCGTCGAATTTCAGTTCGCAAGAGTATGAGAAAGACACGTCGCCAAGCTCTTTCACCGCCCTGCCGGCGAAATCCTCGATCTCCCCGATGTTGTAAGTGTTTCCAAGGGATAGCATCGGGTACTTGTGCGGGTACTGGGCGAATCCCTTGTCAAGATCGCTGCCGACTCTCTGGGTTGGGGAGTCGGGGACACGAAGATCAGGGTACTCGCTCTCAAGGTCCTCGAGCTCACGCATAAGGCGGTCATAGTCGAAATCGCTCATAGTGGGAGCGTTCTCGACATAGTACCTCCGGCTGTTCACCCAAAGGATTTCCCTTAATTCCAATACCCTCTTTTCGGCCTGCCCGCGATCCATTGATTGATTATATTCTTAAAGATACAAATTTAGCGAAAAATCGCCGATAATTTCCAGAAATGGATTAAATTTGTGTCCTTGAGAAAGGACGATAATTATATTATTCAACATAACATCTATCATGAAAGATTCGATCATCATCCTCTGCGGCGGAGGCCCCGCTCCCGGAATGAACACAGTCGTGTTCTCAGTGGCCAAGACTTTCCTTTCCTACGGTTACAGAGTCATCGGACTCCACGAGGGCTACACCGGCCTGTTCAACAAGAACCCCCGTTTTGAGGATATTGATTTCCTGAAGGCTGACGCTTATTTCAACAGGGGAGGCTCCTATCTCCAGATGAGCCGTTTCAAGCCGACCAACGAGGATTTCGAGAAGAATTTCAATCTCTCGCTTTTCCAGGACAACAACGTCAAGCTTCTTGTCACTGTGGGTGGTGACGACACAGCGTCGACCGCCAACAGGATCGCCAAGTTCCTTGAGGCCAGGAATTACCCTATCCACAACATCCACGTCCCCAAGACAATCGACAACGACCTTCCGCTTCCTGACAACGCCCCCACCTTCGGGTTCAACTCGGCGAAGAACGAGGGCGCTCACATCGCCCGTACCGTCTATGAGGACGCCCGCACATCCGGCAACTGGCTTCTCATCTCAGCCATGGGACGCTCTGCCGGCCATCTCGCCCTCGGTATCGGCGAGGCCACCCATTGCCCCATGACCATCATCCCCGAGATGTTCAACAAGACCAGCATCTCCGTCGACAAAATCATCAAGCTCACACTCTCCGCCATCCTGAAGAGGAGGCTCTTAGGGATCCGCTACGGCACCGTGGTTGTCGCCGAGGGTGTCTTCCATGACCTCGAGGCCGAGGATATCAAGGCTACCGGAGTCCACATGACCTATGACGAGCACGGCCACCCGGAGCTAGGCAAGATCAGCAAGGCTGTCCTCTTCAACGACATTCTCGAGAAGGAATTCAAGAAGGTCGGGATGAAGGTCAAGACCCGCCCGGTGGAGATCGGTTACGACGTCCGTTGCCAGGACCCTGTCGCCTACGACCTCTCGTACTGCACCGAGCTGGCCATGGGCGTCTATGAGCTCTTCACTAAGGGAGAGACCGGATGCATGGTCTATGTTGATGTTAACGGGAATCCTAAGCCGTTGTATCTCAAGGATCTGCAGAACGAGGAAGGCAAGATTCCCCCGCGCCGCGTGGACATCGACGGCGGCATAGCCGGGAACTACTACAAGCACATCTGCGACTACATCACCCCGGAGGACTACGAGGCCGCCAAGGCGATCATCCCGAATCCCGAGGAGTATGATTTCAAGAAGATTCTAAACTGGTAGGACAGAGTATCCGTACGCTTTCACGGAGACGTTCACCTCGAACGCCTCCGTTTTTTTCAGTCCCATATAGGCTATAGCCTCCTGTGGGACTTTCACGAGGATATCGGCGTCTTCTCCTGAGAAGTTACAGGCGAACAGCAGGGCCTTGCCGTGTAGGGAACGAGCGAAAACGAAGTGACGGTCAGGGTCGAAACCGGGGGAGTCCATATTACAGTAGCATAGGTCGAATGTCGTTCCGGCTGCCACAACGGGTCGTCTCGCCAACTCGAGCGATTCGATGAATAATATCTGCGCCTCGCGGTCGATTCCGAAAGATGGTTTCCAAGTATGGATGAACTCATAAATCCCGGCCATTGAGTCAGGTGACCACCAATCAAATATCGATGTCCTCCCGTCCAGCCCGCTGAATCCTTCCATGTCCTCCCCGCGTTCCCCGAGCTCCTCTCCGAAGTAAATCATGAAAGGAGCCGTGTTGAACATAAGGCTGACACACAAAGGGGCTCCAGTCTTGCCAGCGTCCCCGGCGAAGAACCGTGAGGCGAACCGTTGCTCGTCATGGTTCTCGAGGAAGTTGAGCATATGTGGCTGAAGGTCTCCGAGGAACTGCCAGTTCGAGGTGATGGACCTTGCCGAGCCATGGCCCTCGACAATCGCCCTGAGGGTATCATATAGCCCCGATTTATCGTAGAGGTAGTCAAATCCCACTTCATTCACATAATGGCTGTAAAGATTCTTCTGATACACCTCGGCGATGAATATCGTATCGGGATATTGGCTTTTCACGGTAGCGATCAGCCATTTCATGAAACTCCACGGAACCATCTCGACCATGTCGCAGCGGAACCCGTCCACACCTTTCCCGATCCAGAAACTGACAATCTCCAGCATCCTGTCCCATGTCTTCGTGTGGAAGTCACAGTAATTCAGCCTGATAGTCTCATACCAATCATTAACACCCGGGGCAGGGGAGAAGACGTTCCCCGACGCTTTAGCGGGATACTCAAGATATGGAGAGCAGCCTGACGGAGGAGGTATAGGAAGCGTGAGTCCTTGTCCCGGGTAGTAGTAGAAGTCATTTTCGGGCCGCCAATGGATGTTTTGGTCGTCATCGGCGCCTAGAATTCCCTCCCTAGGCTCCCCGACCAACCCGACTTTTCCGTAATCCCTTGAGACATGGTTGGGGACGAAATCGATTATCACCTTCATGCCGGAGTCGTGGATTCTTCTAATCAACAACTCGAATTCAGACATTCTATCAGATGGATTATCAGCGAGATACGGATTAACATCAAAATAATCCACGATAGCGTAGGGAGAGCCGGCCTTGCCTTTGACGACCATGGGATTGGAAGCGGGGCATCCATCAAAAGATTCGGTGGTGGCATGACGGATGACACCGGTTAGCCACAAATGGGTAACACCCAGCCCTTTGAAGTAGGAGAGAGTCTTGTCGTCAATCCTTGAGAACTTGCCGCTTCCGTTCTCCTCGAGGGTTCCCGAAGGGACCTCGCGGCAAAGCATGTTCCCCCACAAGCGAGGCAGGACCTGATATATTATCATTTTCCCGCTCATCTCAACGACCGATTATCGCCTTGCCTGTCTCCCTGTCGATAAATCCCTTCAAACCATCCGCCTCGTACACTCGAGCGAACTTGCCCTCACGTGTCAATCTCAAAGAACCGATAGCCTCGAAATCAACCTTACCCGCTCCCGCGTACTCATCCACAGAAAGGTATCCGACGCCCAATGACGTGATGTTCTGGAAAAAGTGAGTGCCCTGGCTCGGCTCTATCCTGAACCCGTCCATTCCATATTCAACGACCATCCTGGCGGAAGAAATGTCCGTCCACGCGACCGGGACACCGAGAGTGGGTATCGATGAACCCCACCTGCCCGGGCCGATCAGGATGTATGAGCCGCCCTCAGCTGAAATGAGGCTGTTGATCTCGGATATCTCCTCCGCCATCTCCCTTGTCCTCATTTTGTCAAAGGACTCCGGCGGGATGATCACGATTTGACCCGAATCCCCGAACAGGCCGTTCCCCAGAGCGTTGTCGCTCTCGACAAATACTTCCGACAAGTCTTCGGTGACATCCTTCATCGACATGTTACAGCCTGATGTTGACTCAGAGACGGGACGCACCTGAAGAAGATGCAGGACCGCCTCTTTCCCGGCGGTTCCGGGTACAGGATCCATGGCGAACTCGATCTCGACCTCGGACATCAACTCCGAGCGGCAGATATCCATGATCTCGGACATCGCCTTGGCGAGAGGGAAGCGGTCATATTGGAAAATCCCGTCGAAAGAGATGACTCTGGGGCCTCTCACGCTCATCCCCGGCTGCATTCGGTCGTCCGAGGCCACATATGTGGAGACAACAAGCTCTGTCCTGTCATAAGACTCCAAAGCGTCCGAGACCGGGATCCTCCGGAGATTGACACCGTCGTTCCTTGATATCTTGAAAGAGCCGGGCCGGTTGTCGAGGACGTACATCTCGTTCTGTGTGTCCCGCATGGCGAGGGAAGGGGAGGTAAGCTGCAGTATCTTCTTCGGGGATCTCGGGTTCACCCTCAATGTCCTGCCTCCGTCAACCACGGTCTTGCCCAAGCCGAAAGCGACATTCATGACACCGTCGCCGGCTTTCTCCGCGCCGATCGGGTACGAGTTCAACGACCTCGCGACACCAGAGAGCATAGGGTAGAAGTCGTTCCCGTGGGGGGACCCGCAGATACTTTGGATTATAATAGCCATTTTCTCCTCCCCGACGAGGTTGCCGCTCGCCTGTATGTATGCCCTGCTGCCGGCGAAATATGTCGACGCGTAAACACTTTTTATCGCCTTGGTGATCTCCCGAAGCATCCTGTCCTTGTTCTCCACCAGAGGACACATGTAGGTCGAGTAAACCCCGGCGAATGGCTGGAAGTCGCTGTCCTCCAGCTTGGAGCTTGACCTGACCGCGACAGGGGTTGAGACTGTCCGGACAAAAGCCTTGAGCATCCCCAGAAGTTCCGAGGGCAGGGGAGAGGCGACAAACTCCGAAAGGATCTCGTCGTCGGATAGCTCGGAATCGATCACGTATTGCAACCCGTTATCAACGATAAAGCGGTCAAACCATTCCGTGGTCACCACGACGGTGCGCGGGATCGCCACCATCATTCCGGGATATTTTCCGGCAAGCGAGTGCTTCAGCACAAGATGGTTCAGAAAAGCCAGTCCTCTCGCCTTCCCTCCGAGTGAACCATCGCCCATACGGGCGAACCAGAAATAATCCCTGTAGCTGTCCACTTTGAACTCGGCTATCACGCCCTGGCCTATCATCTGGTGGTATCGACCTATCCTCTCGAGCAGGAAACTCCTGAACTCGTCAGCGTCGGTGTGGTGTTCCGCCTTGAAAGCGTCAGCCAGATCGAATAGCCCCCGGGCGTAGAGCCACTTCGAGAACATGTTCCTGGATGTGTTGCTCACCAGTACCCTGTCGGGGATGCCACCGATAATGGTCTCAAGTTGGGAGAGGCTGGAAGCCCTTCCGCACTCGTTCCCTGAGGAATCCTTGAAGACGAAATCACCGAAACCGAACTCCTCCTTCATATAGTCTCCCAACTGCATGAAGATGGTTCTGGAGAATTTCTTGAGGAAACCTACCCCCAGCTCCTGGGCAACCTTCGCGATACTGCCTTGGGATGACTGCAGCAGAACCGGCATGAGCGGGTCATATTCCTTGATTTTCCTGACAAGGTCGAGTCCGGCGTCAAGTTTCTCGTTCTTGCCGCTGTCCCCTTTGTGTATCACCATGCCGACATCGGAGATTACTCCCATAAGGTTCTCCTTGTATTTCTCGAAGCACTCGAGAGCGTCGTCGTAGCATGTCGCGAGCAGTATTTTGGGCCTGGAGCGCTTGCGGTACTTTTTCTGGTCGTCATTCAGGAACTCAGTGAGGAACTCACGGCTCTGGGTGATCAGAAGTTTGTACAACTCAGGGAGATATGTGGAATAGTAACGTACCGAGTCCTCCACGAGCAGAATGACTCTCACCCCAACGCCGAACACATCGTTCTCGGCGTTGGCGGAGTCCTCTATCAGTTTCACAATGGCAAGGATAAGGTCCGCGTTGCCGTGCCAGCTGAACACGAAATCGATCCCTGACCTGTCATTCTCGAATATCCTTTGCCTGACAGCCTTCGAGTAATGGATCAGCATTATGAAAGGGATCTGGCTCCCGCGCCTTCTGAGTCCCGCCGCGAAATCGAAAACACCCTTGTCCCTCTCGTTGTACATGCAGATGATCATGTCGATCTCGGGATCCTCCTCAAGGATCCCTCCAGCCTCCGACGAGGAGTTCGCCCAGACGAATGTGGGCGGGTTGCTTAGGTTCAGCTCGCGGTACTCGCTGACGATCTGGCTCTCGATCCGACCGTCCTCCTCGAGCGTGAAAGCGTCGTAGTTGCTGCATATCATCAGGATCCTCTTGATCCTGTGCCGCATCAATGATTCCTCGTTCATATCAGGCTTTCGCTTTAATCTGTCTTCGGAACTCGGCCACCGCCACCGCTGTCGCCACGGCGGCGTTCAGGGACTCTGAACTTCTTACTCCATCCGGGTAGGGGGGGATGAACAACTTTTCCGAGATGGTCGCCTCCACTTCCTTGGAGATGCCGTTGGACTCGTTCCCGATCACTATCAGGGACTTGGTGGCGACTCCCGTGTTGAGGGACTTGGAATAAATGTTCTCCCCGTCGAGGAAGGTGCCGTAGGCGTTTCCTCCCGAGAGAGTGACGAACCGGCACAGACGGGCGATGTCGCAATAATGGAATTTTACCCTGAATATGGCACCCATGGTGGCCTGCACGACCTTAGGATTGTACACATCAACAGTGTCCCTTGAAGCGAAGACAGCCTCGACACCGAACCAGTCGGCTATCCTCAGGATGGTCCCGAGATTGCCGGGATCCCTTATCCCGTCCAACGCCAGCAGTAAACCATTCTCAGGGAGAGAGAAGTAGGAGAGGTCTTTAATGTCAAGGTCTCCTGGTTTTCTCAGGACAGCCAGGGCTGGGGACGGAGCGCTCAGGAGAGTCATCCTGGACATGGCCGTGTAACCAATCTCGGAGGTCCGGTAACACCTGAATACCTCGAAAGACGAGCGGGTCGCCTCCTCCACCATCTTTTCTCCCTCCACGACGAACATGCCGTTCGCGTCCCTGAACTTCTTCTGCTCAAGAGACCTTACAAACTTGATCTCGTTGTTTGAAACGGGAATGCTCATAAAAACAGTCTGCGGATGATGAGCAAATATATTAATATTCTTTTTATTTTTGTGGAATCATGATCCCAAAATCGTCCATCGCGGTTGTCACTGTCCTCGCGGCCGCTGTCCTGCTCTTCTCCTGCTCAACGACAAGGTCGTTGGAGGACGGGCAGTTCCGCCTCGCCAGGAACAAGGTCGAGATTAAAGGAAAGGGAGACAAGAACCTTAATCCCAAAGAGATTGAAAGGTACATCCAGCAGAAGGCCAACACTTCCCTGATCTTCGGATGGAACCCATTCCTGGGATTGTACAATCTCTCGGGCCGCGACACGACCAAATTGTCAAGCAAAATCCTCAAAAAAATAGGTGTAGCCCCGGTGGTTTACGAGCCGTCGATGGTCGAGGCGTCAAAGTCCAATATCAGCCGGCATCTGGATTATCTAGGATACTATCATTCCAAAGTGGACAGCGATGTCAGCGTGGACGGGAAGAAGGTCGAGGTCAAATACACGGTTACCCCGGGGAAGCGTTACAAGATAGGCAAGATATCCTATTCGGTCCCGGGAGGGGAGTTTGAGACTGATTTCATGGCCGACACCCTCAATGTCTCCGTGAAGCCGGGGGACTATCTGGCCGAAGCGACGCTGGAGACGGAGACGGAACGGTCGGCGTCATGGATGCGCCGGAACGGATGGTTCGGTTTCACGAGGAATTATTATTCCTTCGAGGCGGACACCCTTCTGAGGAGGGACACGGCCGACCTTTTCATGTTCATCAGGGAATACACAAGGAACCAGACCCCCGAGAGCGCCAGGCCTTTCAGGAAATTTTCATTCGGGGATGTCACCTTCTCTTGGGACAAGGACCTGAAGTTCAGCGACCGGGTTCTCAAGGACATGAACACTATCCGCCCCGGAGCCTTGTATAACGAGAAGGCGGTCAACGACACATACTCGCGTCTTTCGTCATTGAAACTCTTCAACGGCGTGAACATCTCCCTTAATCCCAGGGACACGGCGGACATAGTGGACTGCGACATCAATTTGTCCCGCTCGAGGATTCAGGGTTTCAAGCTCAACCTGGAAGCATCGACCAACTCTACCGGCCTGATCGGAGTGTCGCCCCAGCTGAACTATTTCCACAAGAATATATTCCACGGAGGGCAATGGCTCAACCTTGGTTTCCTAGGCAATTTCCAGTTCAAACACAATGACAGGAGCATCCGCTCGAATGAGTTCGGCGTCTCGGGCGGTATCAGCTTCCCCGAGTTCCTCGGACTTCCCAACACACTGTTCAGCGGGCCCAATGTCCCGAGGACCGAGATCAACGCCTCCTTCACCTACCAGAACCGTCCCGAGTACACCAGGACGCAGATCTCCACCTCCTACGGCTACACGGGAACCTTGTCCAGGGGACGGTTCCTGTACCAGTTCTATCCTGTCCAGGCCAAGATCATACGCCTCCAGAACATAGACCCCTCTTTCTACGACGTTCTCGGGACAAACCTTTTCTTGTGGAACGCCTATCTGGACCACTTCGATGTTGGCTCCGGGGCGATTTTGTACTACACCACATCGACGGATGTCAACCCTAAAGTCTCGTACAAGTATCTCAGGCTCCAACTGGACGCGTCAGGTAATGTGTTGAGCCTTTTCAACGGCTCAATGAAGACTGACGAGTTCGGGGAGCGGGTGATCTGGGGAATCCCGTATTCCCAATATATCCGTACAGAACTCACTCTGGGACAGACATTTGTCTTCGGCAGGAGCGACAACCAGGCGTTGGCCCTCAGGCTCCTCGGAGGGATCGGACACGCCTACGGCAACTCCACCGCCGTGCCGTTCGAGAAACAGTTCTACAGTGGGGGAGCGAACAGCATGAGGGGATGGCAGGCCCGAACCTTAGGACCCGGAAGGTCAAAGGCGTACGACTGGGTGGTTATCCCGAGCCAGTCAGGAGATGTCAAGCTCGAGGCTAACGCCGAGTACAGGTTCCCTCTGTTCTGGAAGCTTCAGGGAGCCCTCTTCCTGGATGTGGGAAACATCTGGTATCACGATGATTACGATGACGGGGGCTCAATCCTGCATCAAGAGAACTTCCTCAAGAGCCTCGCCGCCGACTGGGGCGGGGGAGTCAGGGTTGATCTCAACTTCCTCATCCTCCGGCTCGACATGGGTATCAAGCTTTATGACCCGACTCTCGATACGGGAGGATGGCTCGGGCCTTCGGATTGGAAAAGAAAAGACTCTTACGCCCTACACTTCGGCGTCGGTTACCCCTTCTAACCTGCGAAGGGCGCAGACATTCTCCACGTGCTGCGTGTGCGGGAACATGTCCACAGGCTGAACAGCAGTTATCTCATATTCTTGGCACAGAATCGCCAGGTCACGAGCCTGTGAGGCGGGATTGCAGCTGACATAGACTATCCGCTCGGGGGAGGCCTCGAGTATCACCTTGGCCACATCAGGGTGTATCCCGGCCCTCGGTGGGTCAAGGATAATCACGTCGGGACGGCCATGCTCCTCAAGGAATGCGGTGTTAAGGACGTCTTTCATGTCACCGGCGAAGAACTCGCAATTGACGATCCCGTTGGCGGCGGCGTTCGCCTTCGCGTCCTCGATCGCCTCAGGGACATACTCGATGCCGATAACCTTGGAGGCGTTCCTTGAAACGAATTGGGCGATGGTGCCTGTGCCGGTGTAAAGGTCATAGACAACCTCTTTCCCGGTCAATCCGGCGAACTCCCTGGCCACCGTGTACAGTTTCAGCGCCTGGTCTGAGTTTGTCTGGTAAAATGACTTGGGACCGATGCGGAAGGTAAGGCCCTCCATCGTCTCGCGGATAGTCTCATCACCTTTGAACAGGATGCATTCTTGGTCTCCAATCGAATCGTTTAACTTCTTGTTTATTACATAATAAAGTGAAGTTATCTCAGGAAAGGCTTCAGCGAGAGCGGATAGCATCGCCTCACGTTTTTTCCTGTCCTCATGGAAGAAACATAGTATCACCATAAGGTCTCCCGTGTCAGTGGTTCGTATGAACATGTTCCTTATGAAACCCTCGTTCTCCCTGATGTCGAAAAACCTCAGTCCATGCTTCACAGCGTAATCCTTACACCAAAGCCTGATCTGGTTTGAAGGGTCTTTCTGTAGATAGCAACGCTTGATGTCTAAGACCTTGTCAAATAGTTTTCCGACATGGAATCCGAGGCCTACACGGTCGGCGGGGGAGACATCCTCCGGATTCTCGCCCCATTGTAGCCATCTTTTTGATGAATATGTGAATTCCAGCTTGTTACGATAATATGTCGTCTTGTCAGAGGGGAGTGTAGGCAGAATCTCAGGAACTTTAAGATGTCCTAACCTGACCAATTGATCCTCTACTTGTTGTCTTTTGGCCTCAAGCTGCATCTCATAGGGGAGAGGCTGCCATTTGCACCCTCCGCATGTCCCGAAATGCCCGCAGAATGGTTCTAAACGGTTCTCTGATGGCTTCACGATCCTCGTCACATATCCTTCGTAATAATTATGATGCTTTCTCGTCAACCTGATGTCCACCACATCTCCCGGAACAGCGAACGGGACGAACACGACAGCACCGTCCCAATGAGTCAGCGCCTTGCCCTCCGCGGCGCAAGCCTCGATAGGGAGGTCCCTCACTATAATGTCAACCTTCTTTCTTGACATCTATGTTAACATAATATAAATTGTGTAACAAATGGCTTATACTAACGAAGAGAGGGACTCGGCGTCAAATTTGGCTGGATCGTAACCTTGTTTGAAAGTAATTCCCTCATTCAGAATCTCAAATCCAGCGGCGACCGCCATCTCGTTAAGAAGATTCACGCTGGCCGCGGCCCATGAGAAAGACCCAAACGCCATGAACCTCCTTCCTTTGACCATACGGTCACATATTCCTTGCATTAGCTGCCTGACCGGCGGGAATATCCCATTATTGTAGGTCGGAGAGCCGAGAATCACAGTGTCGTACTTGAAAACGTCCCTGAGAGCGAATGAGTAATTCTCCTTGGTCAAATCATGAACGCCGCACTCAACGCCTCTGGCTTTCAGCGCCTCAGCCAGCGACAGCGCCGCTTTCTCAGTATTTCCGTACATCGACCCGTATGCCAGGCAGACTCCGTGGCTAGCCTCATAACGGCTCAACTTATCGTACAATCCCACAACTTCAGTAATATGGTTCTCCCAAACCGGCCCGTGAGTCGGGCAGATTCTGGAGATTTCCAGCCCGCCAAGCTTCTTGAGTGCCGTCTGGACCGGACCGCCATATTTACCGACAATGCTGGCGTAATATCGTGTCATCTCGTCTTCATACTCCTCAAAAGTAGTTGGTTCTGAGTCAATTACGGATTTGTCAACGACCTTGAACGAGCCGAACGCGTCACCGCTGAAAAGGGTTTTCTCCTCTTCGCACCAAGTGACCATGGTCTCAGGCCAATGTACCATAGGAACCATGAAGAACCGTAGATTAACGGAACCGAGCGGCAGGCACTCCCCTTCCTTTATGACCTTTATTCCCTCTGTAATCCCGTTGAATCCCTCGATCATCGCGGCGGCCTTGGCGTTGGTCACTATCTCGCAGGAGGGATACTCGCGTCTGATCGCTGACTGCAGGGCGCTGTGGTCGGGCTCCATGTGGTTCACGACAAGGTAATCGATTTTTCGTTCGCCTATCTCCGCCTTGATGTTTGACAGGAACTCCTCCTCGAACTGGATGTCAGCGGTGTCGATGAGCGCGACCTTCTCGTCCACCACTAGATAAGAATTATAACTCACTCCGAACGGGAGCGGCCACTGGCGCTCGAACAGCTCGGTAATCATGTCGTTCACTCCGACATACCTGATTCTTTCCGAAAGTCTCATTGACGTGTCTTTCTATGGGGACGCGAATTTACTAAACTTATTCCGCTTTTTCTTAAATTTGTATTCAGAGTGCGGCAAAAAGCCGGAAAATGCCTGTTAACTAAAATGTTATTACATATACTATAATTGTTTTACTTATTGAATATTAATAATTTAATTAATAATGGCGTTAGATGATCAATATACTGCCCAAAGCACCCTGCTCCCTCCCCTTCCGGAGCGTATGCGACCAAGAAACCTGTCCGAGTATGTCGGTCAGAGGCATCTTGTCGGCGAGGGTCGCGTCCTCTGGAACATGATTACCAGCGGCAACCTGAGTTCTTTCATCCTTTGGGGACCTCCCGGGGTCGGAAAGACCACTTTGGCCGGAATAATCGCCACCTCCCTAAAGAGGGATTTCTATACTCTCTCCGCTGTCAGCGCCGGAGTCAAGGATGTCAGGGACGTGATAGACCGCGCGAAGGGCCGTTCTGTTTTCTCACAAGGCTCCGCCCCCATCTTATTCATCGACGAGATCCACCGTTTCAACAAGGCCCAGCAGGACGCGCTTCTAGGAGCTGTCGAGAACGGCACTATCGTCCTTATCGGCGCCACCACGGAGAACCCCTCGTTCGAGGTGATCACTCCCCTTCTGTCCCGTTGCCAGGTCTTCGTCCTTAAGTCTCTGGAAGTCGAGGACCTTGAGGCTGTCACGCGTCGGGCGCTCACTGAGGATGTCCTCCTGAAGGAAAAGGAAATCGAGCTCAAACAGACCGGCGCCTTGTACCGCTATAGTAGCGGAGACGCCCGTAAATTACTGAACATATTGGAGATAGTTGTCGATTCCTTCGCAGGGAAACCTGGCAAGATCGTTATCGACGACAAGATAGTGACCGACCGGGTCCAGGAGAACCTGGCGATTTACGACAAGGACGGTGAGATGCACTTCGACATCATCTCCGCCTTCATCAAGTCTATCCGAGGCTCGGATCCTAACGCGGCGATCTACTATCTGGCCAGGATGCTGGACGGCGGAGAGGATCCCTTATTCATCGCCAGACGTCTCTGCCTGTCCGCCTCGGAGGATGTGGGTCTCGCCAACCCGAACGCCTTGCTGCTCGCCAACGCCTGCTTCCAGGTGGTCCATCAGATCGGTATGCCGGAGGCCAGGATCCCCCTCGCCGAGGTCACTGTCTATCTCGCTAGCTCTCCTAAAAGTAACGCCTCCTATCTCGCTGTGGAAAAAGCGCTTGCTAAAGTAAAAGAAGACCAGACAAAGGCCGTGCCCCTATACTTGAGGAACGCCCCCACGAAACTCATGGAGGACCTTGGATATTCCGACGGATACAAGTACGCCCACGACTATCCCGGGCATTTCGTCGATCTGGAATTCATGCCGAAAGGCCTCGAGGGCACCGTTTTCTACGAGCCCGCCCCTAATCCTCAAGAGGATCGTCTAAAGGCCTATCTCAAATCCTGCTGGCCCAAGTATTACGTCTGAGTCTAGAACAGCTTGTCGACGGAGGAGATGACCTCCTCGGCGGAGAGCTCCGTGCTCAAGACAAGGTCGGGCTTCTTAAGCTCGAAGCCGACGCTCGTGGCGTTCAACATGCCGGCGCCCGTGATGTTCAGCATCACCGTCTCGTCTTTCTTGACTGTACCCTCGTCCAAGGCCTTCCTCAAGGCCGCGACGGCAGACGCGGCCGCAGGGAAAATATCGTATCCCTCCTTGTTATAGAACTGGAGCATCCAATAGACGATGTCGTCATTGGTCACCTTGAAAAAATCTCCTCCGGAGGCGGTCAGGACATCGAACAAGCCGCCAGCGAGACTGTACGGAGGTTTCCTGTTGGAGAGGACCTTGGCGAGTATTATCTCGGCGTTTCTTCTCGACTCCTCGGGACTGATCGGGACTAACTCCCCAGAACCCGCTTTCCACGAATCGTACATCAATGTGTACGGCGCGTTCTGAACGCAATAGACACGCATATTGTTATAGCCGAACCGGCCGTCCTTCTCGAGCCTGCACGCGTTCTCCCACGCCGCGATAGCGCCGGTTCCGCTTCCTACAGCCTGGAAATACGCATCCGGAATCCTTCCGATGACTTCCACGGCGCTCAGGATGGTCGTGCCCATGCCATCGCGACGGGCCACGTTCTTGGCGCCGCCCTCGGCCAGGTACCGGGGATCTTTGCAAAGCTTCTCGCCAAGGGCGATAGCGTCGTAGTAGTCGGTGCCGTGAGGCGTCGCGATCACCTTCACACAAGGCTTGAGTCTTCTTGTGAACCAAAGATCGGAGATATTGTCATTCGGGATGCAGATCACGATTGGAATATCATTGTCCGAACAAACCCTCGCGAAAGCCCTGGCGGTGTTGCCGGCGGACTGCACGACTAGAATACGTTTGTCGTTCTTGGGCAGCCTGGCGCACACTGAGAACGCCTCGGTCTCCTTGAAAGAGCAAGTTTCCATCCTGGCGCCTCTCTTCGGCACATAGCCTGAAAGAGTGATATAGAGGTTGTTCATCCCAAGCAGATCTGCAAGGCCCTTGCTCTTGTACGTCACAGGCGCGTGTGACTTTCTGAGAGTCCTTTTGATGGGAAGCCATTCCGCGTACCTGTAAAGGCCTTTCAAGTCATCTCTGGGAGTGAATTTCCCGTTGGCGTAAACGGCTCTGACAAGTGAGGGCGCGGGTGCCTCAGGATCGGCTAGGGTCCATCCGGCGTCATCGAATATCCGCCCGGTGCCGACATCCGCCAGTTTGTAGTCTGTGGGTTGGAATTTCATATCACTCAATTATTTATATTGTCAAGAAAAGGAAAGTCATGTAGCCGGCGAATATGATGAGGAAGGCGACCCCGTCCCCTCTCCCGATGCGAGTGTCACGTCCGGTCCACGCGCTGGCGAGAAGCGCCAGGGAGCTGACGATCAACACGCCGAGATCAACCGCTTTGATATGCGCGAAAGACAACGGGCAAGCAAGTGACGAGACCCCGAGAATCAGAAGGATATTGGAGATATTCGAACCGATGATATTCCCGAGCGCCAGAGCGCCTTTTCTCTTAGCGGCGGCAACGACGCAGGTGATCAGCTCGGGCATCGACGTGCCGCCCGCCAGGATCGTGATAGCCACGAATTTCTCGGAAAGACCGGCGGCCCTGGCTATCCTGCAGGCCGAGTCGACAAAAAGATCACCTCCGAATATCAGCCCGGCGATACCGGCCACGACCATAATGACCGCGCCCCAAAGTCTCCCGGAAAAGCCTACAGGTGTCTCCACGGGGGAAGCGGTCTCTTCCTTCCCGTTCTTGAATGAATACACCATGTACGCCGCGAACAGGATGAGGAACACGGTTCCCTCGACAGCGTTGAGGGTGTCTACTTTCCCAGTCCTTGTCAGCGCGTTCCATGAGCCGAACAAGACAAGAATCAATGTGACGACAATGTTGAGTGGGATATCCTCGCGTTTGTTGTCACGTGTGATCTCCACAGGGCAGATAATGGCGGTAATGCCCAATATCAGCAGGACATTAAAAATGTTGGAGCCGACCACATTGCCGATCGCGATGTCCGCGCTTCCCCTTAGAGCCCCGGTAAGGCTTACAACCAACTCGGGCAGGGATGTCCCTATGCCCACTATGGTCATCCCGATGAGAAACTCGCTCAGTCCGGCCTTCCTGGCGATCGAGGAGGCTCCGTCAACAAGCCATTCCGCTCCCAGGATCACCAGGGCCAGACCGGCAAGCAATATGAGAGCGTCCGCGATCATGAAAAGAAGGTTACCTTAACGGTTCACCGGAGGCGAGACGCTCCTTGGAGAGAACGGGGTTGGCGTAAATCCGAAGGAATATGTCCTTGAGCTCGGCCCTGTCGAGTTTCTTCTCGACCTTGTCAAGCCTGTGCTCTGTGTAGGCCTCGAAAGCCTCCACATCCTCCTTATTGTAGAGGTCGGAATACTTTGAGGTATTCCAGACCTGATCGTAAGCCATGTAATTGGTCTTCCATAAGCGGTATCCCGCGATGACTCTTTTGTCCACGGCGTGCCTGATAGCCTGGTAACGGTCGTTCTTATCGCATTTGCTGGCCATCTCGATCTCGTCGAAAGTCAGGGGCAGGCCGAAATTGAGATGGACGTCCCCTTTCTGCTGCCTGATGCCCATCACTATGCTGTGCATGTCCTCGTGACGTCCCTTGACATATTTCTTGCGTCGTGAGATCATGATCTCGCGGGCCTTGCGGATGTCGCACGGCTCGTATTCGTAGGAGATGCTCAGGGGGATGATATTCAATTCCATGAAATTCTCCTGGAAAGACTTGTCACCGCTCATGTCAAGCATCTTGAGAAGGCCCTGCTCGGTAGTGTCGATGCCGTCCTTGGTCCTTCCCTGCCGCTGGGCCAGCCAAATGGAGGCCTTGCCGGAGGTGATGGTCTGGCGGATGTATTTAGACAGCATCTGTGAAGACAAGTACAGGTCGC
Organism: uncultured Bacteroidia bacterium; assembly: GCA_902797035.1. Lineage (GTDB taxonomy): Bacteria > Bacteroidota > Bacteroidia > Bacteroidales > UBA932 > Cryptobacteroides. Next base: position 45,217 of record CADBRH010000035.1, read on the forward strand.
GGGCGGAAATACCCCTGATAACCTTAATCATCCGATTAGATCGAAGAAGGTATTCCACTGTCTTACTTTCTTTTATAAGATTATCACCTACGCAAATCTCAGTAAGAGGAATCCCGTTGCGGAAGAAAACCGTCTGCGTGATGGCGGGATCAAGGATGATGTCCCTGTGGTTGGACATCGCGAGGAATTTGCCTCTGATGCCTTTGATATAGCTGATCCCGTCGTATGAGAAATTCCGCACGGTGTGGTCGATACACCACGTCACCGCGTCGTTCATGACCGCCTCCTGGAATTCGTCCACACTATGTACGGATTTCAAAGCGTCACGCAGGTACGTGAGAGGCTTGTCGGGGAAGAGATACCCTGAGATGGCCAGGACAGCGGGATGTTTGGCGACCTTTCCGAGGGCTTTCACAGCCTCCTCGTCGTTATAGGGGCATATACTCTCGAACTCGTTATTATAATCCATGTCAATAGTATTCAAGTCACTTACAAACAACAAAAGTAAGCAAAATCAATACCATTAGCAAATAACATCCGGGCGGAAAAGGACGGAGCTGTCGCCATAGCTCAGGAAGCGGAAATCGTGCGCCAAGGCATAGTCGTAAATCACCCTCCAGTCACCGCCGGTGAACGCTGAGACCAGGAGGATCAACGTGCTTTCCGGCTGATGGAAGTTGGTGACAAGCACATCGACGATCCTGAACTTGAAGCCTGGGACAATTATTATCCTCGTGCCTACCTTCAGCTCGTCCAAACCATTGGTTTCCAAATAATTAATAATGGAGTCAAGAGACTCATCCAAGCTATAGGGATAATCCCTCTCGTAAGGAGCCCACTGCGGTGTGTCCTCCGGCGCCCCCTTCTCAATGCAGCTCACCCCGACATAATATAACGACTCGAGAGTCCTCACGGAAGTGGTTCCGACCGCGATAACGCTTCTTTTCGCGTCTTTCAGGCGTTTCAGCAAGTCGAGGCTAACCGAGAAAGGCTCCCTGTGCATGGCATGGCCCGAGACATCGTTGCCTTTGACCGGCAGGAAAGTCCCGGCGCCGACATGAAGACAGACATTCTCCATGTCTATGCCATTGTCCTTGATCGCCTCAAGAACCTTGTCCGTGAAGTGAAGGCCTGCGGTCGGAGCGGCCACGGAGCCTCTGATCTTGGCGTAGAGAGTCTGGTAGCGCTCCGTGTCGATGACCTCTGTACCCCTGTTCAGGTAAGGTGGGATAGGGATCGATCCGCAAATCTCAAGCACCCTTGAGAACGGATCCCCCGAATCCCAGGTGAACTCCACTAGCCCTGTTCTCTCATCACGACCCAAAAGGCTGGCTTTCAGTCCCATAGTGGAGACAATAGGATCGTCCCCTGGATTGCTGAGAGTCAAATGTCCGCTCTTCCAACGCTTCACATTGCCGATGACGCATTTCCAGACGCATCTGCCGACAGCGGCGAAGGAGAGGTTATACTCGACCGGATCAGAGGGCTCAAGACAGAATATCTCGATCCTCGCTCCGGATTCCCTCTGGAAATGAAGCCTCGCTGGAACAACCTTGGTGTCGTTGAACACCATCAACGAGCCTTTGGGAAGCAGGCCGGGAAGTTCCCTGAATATAAACTCGTCCACAACACCCGCGCGGTAACGAAGGAGTTTGGAGGAGTCACGCTCCGGAAGCGGATACTTCGCTATCCTAGACTCAGGGAGGTCGTAATGGTAATCGTCAATATTTATCGATGGAATCATATTTTCATCATCGTAACGCCAACGCGAATTTAATCAAAAATACACGTCTTTCACACGATCACATTTCTAATAATCGTTATCCATTTGTAAACTATCAATTGATATCGCAAGAGATTTACAAATGTGAAATCAAATTATTTTAATAAAATAAATATCTAAATGTAAATCGTGGATAATCAGATATTTATCATTATTTAATTTATTTTAGTTTTAGGTATTTACGGTAAACCGCAGTGGCATGTCCACCAAAAGGTCTATATATTATTATCAATAATAGAATCATTATACTGATGTTCAGATATTTACATATTCAAACATAAAGAAAATTTCAGCTCAATTCATATTGTGGGAAGTAAGCTTTTAGCTCATTTTACTCCCCCACTTGCCAGAACCGATTCTTTGGATATCCGAATATTATCATTAAATTTGTGAACAAGGAAAACGCTCATGAGATGAACCAGCGTCTGCAACAATTCATAAACGCCGAAGGACTCACCCAGTCCCAGTTCGCCGACAAGATAGGAGTCGCCAAGGCGAGTGTCTCCCATATTCTAGCCGGCCGCAACAAGCCCGGATTTGACTTCATTGAGAGTCTCTCACGCCAATTCCCGAATCTAAATCTCGAATGGTTGATAGGCGGCAAAGGAAGAATGTACAAGATCACAGGGCTGGAGACCGCTCCAGACCTCTCTCAAGCACCTGACATTATCCCGGAAACCACTCTGGAGGATGACGTTCCTCTTACCGATCATCCGAGAATCGTCAAAGTAGTGGTATTTTACGACAACGGCACATTCCAGGAATTGGTATAATATCGCTATATTCGCGATATGTATAAGCGACTGATAAGACCTATCCTGTTCTGTTTCTCCCCGGAGAAAGCCCATAACATGACAATGCGCGCGCTCCGGGCCACGCGAGGCTTCCGCTTGTGCGACAAGCTGATCAGGTTGGTTTTCCGCCGCAAGTCCCCTTCCTTGAGACGCTCGCTCTTCGGCCTGGAGTTCAAGAACCCCGTGGGCCTTGCCGCCGGGATTGACAAGAACGGTGACACCTACAACGAGTTGTCCAGATTCGGTTTCTCATTCATAGAGATCGGGTCACTCACCCCAGAGCCCCAGGAAGGAAACCCTAAACCCCGACTTTTCAGGCTACCGAAGGACAGGGCCGTGATAAACAGGATGGGGATTAACAACAAAGGAGTCGCCAAGGCGATCGATAACATCAAGGCGAACCCACCCAAATGTATCCTTTGCGCCAGCATCGCCAAGAACACCAGTTCGGCCGCCGACAGCGATGTCGTGGAGGACTACAAAAAAGCGTTCTCCCATCTCTATGATTTCGTGGACATGTTCACGCTGAACGTGTCTTGCCCCAATGTGGAAGGCTTGCGGAACCTTCAGGATGTCTCGTACCTGTCCGACCTCGTTGATCCCCTCCTTGACCTCAGGGTCTGCTACGACACGTACAAACCGATCCTGATCAAGGTCTCCCCCGACCTGGATCATGATGAGCTCAATGAGATATTGAATTATTGCATGCTCTCAGGCATCGACGGGATAGTGGCCGGAAACACCACTATTTCGCGCGGGGGGCTGAAGACAAAGCCTTCCAAAGTCCAGAGAATAGGTAAAGGCGGGCTCTCAGGATCCCCGTTGTTCAACAAGAGCCTGGAGCTTGTGAGATATATTCACCAATACACCAAAGGCCGCTTGCCGATAGTTGGAGTTGGCGGCATCATGGGCCCCGAGGAGGCCAAAGCGATGCTTGAGGCGGGGGCTTCCTTGATAGAGATATGCACCGGCTTCATCTACGAGGGGCCGTCGGTGGTGAAAAGAATTCTTAAATCACTGAAATGACAAACGCGTCAATCTGCACAATCGGCGACGAGATACTGATCGGCCAGATTGTGGACACCAACTCTTCCCGGATCTCCCGCGCCCTAGAGGAGATTGGGATTAAGGTCACGAGAATGCTTTCCATCGGTGACGACAGCGAAGAGATAATAACCAATTTAGATAACGAGTTAAGACACAACGGGATCGTTGTGACCACCGGTGGACTCGGGCCCACCAGGGACGATATCACTAAAGCCGCTCTGGCCGCTTTGTCCGGCAGCTCTACCTACATCCAGAACGACACGCAACTGGAAATCATCCACTCGATCCTTCAGGCCCGCGGCCTGGATGTCCTGGACATAAACAAAGCACAGGCCCTTGTGCCTGACACATGCGAGGTGATTCCCAACCGCCTTGGTACCGCCCCTGTCATGGTATTCAGGTTCCCCGAGGAAAGATACGGGCATCCGTCCACTCTATATTCCCTGCCCGGTGTCCCGTTCGAGGCTGAGGGAGCGCTTCCGGATGTGATAAATGACATAAAGGCTCACACTCCCCTCACTGACATTTTCCACAAATGCGTGATGGTAGCGGGACTGGCCGAGTCGGCGTTGTCCAAATTGATCGAGCCGTGGGAGGATAGCCTGCCCGCGGACATGCGCCTGGCTTATCTCCCCAACCAACTGACCGGAGTGCGTCTACGGCTGTCGATCTACGGAGGCGACAAAGAAGAGGAGGAACGCCGCATAGACGAGCGTTTCGCCCTCCTTAAGCCGATTCTTGGGGACAGGATTTACGCGTACAGCGACGACACGCTTCAGAACGCCATAGGAGCCTTGTTCCGCGGTACCGGGATGACACTCAGCGCCGCCGAGTCGTGCACCGGAGGGATGATCTCCTCACTGATCACATCAGTTCCAGGGGCCTCTGAGTATTATCTCGGGTCTGTGACATCCTATGCCGTTGCCGTCAAAGAAAGTGTGTTAGGGGTTAAACCGGATACTGTCAATGAATATGGCGTCGTCAGCCCGGAGGTCGCCGCCGCTATGGCCGAAGGTGTCAGGAAGTTGACCGGAAGCACTTATTCAGTGGCCACGACGGGACTGGCCGGTCCAGGAGGAGACGAGCGTAATCCTGTCGGCACGGTGTGGATCGGTCTGAGCGGGCCCAACGGGACATCCACTGTCAGTAAAGTATACAAGAATGACAGAAAGAGGAATATTGAGAGATTCGCCTCCGCGGCGCTCGATGAATTAAGGCTATTTGTACTGAAAGACTTAAATGCCTGATATATAATTAATATAACTAAAGTGTTAAATGGTATAACATTTTAGTTAAACTAAATCTAGGAATTAGCGATTATCGGCTTAATGAGTTTGAAATCACTTCGTTAAAAACACGGAGGAAATTATTGCCGGCGATCTTCTCAATCTGGTCCTCAGAATATCCTTTCTTTATCAAAAGGTCGAACACTAAAGGAAGTTTTGAGATGTTCTCCAAACCGTAGGGAGTCACTTCTATGCCATCAAAATCCGTCCCGATTCCAACATGCTCCACGCCGGCGACATTCACGGCGTGGTCTATATGACGGACAACATCCTCAGCTGTCGGCTTCGGGAACGCGAGCTCCCCTCTTGTGGAATAATCCCGCGCGAACGAGTCGGATAGAAATACGGGATAGAAATTGATCTGGATAACACCACCTTTGTCAGCCATCAGCTTGATCATATCGTCGGTCATGTTCCTTGGATGCGAAGCGAGCGCGCGGCAGCATGAGTGAGTGGAGACTACAGGAGATTTGGAATACTTTATTATATCATTGAATGTCAGGTCAGAAGCGTGAGCCACATCAATTATCATTCCAAGTCGATTCATCTCCTCGACCACCTCTATTCCAAATGGGCTGAGACCTCCCCACCGTTTTCCTTCAGCCGCCGAATCCGCTATCTCGTTGTCGCCGTTATGAGTTAGCGTCATGTAACGTACGCCCATCTTGTAGAACAATCTCAACAAGGACAATGACTTTTGGATAGGTGACCCGTTCTCCATGCCAAGCAGAATCGAGAACAATCCTTTGGATTTGTTCGACAACGCCTCTGATGGGGAAAGGGCTAGAGCCGCCTTGTCCTTATACTTATCAAGGGCGTCGCGGATGGCGGCAAGCATCTCCATAACCCTGGCCAGGGCTTGCTCCGGAGTCAACTCCGCCGAGGTGTATAGGGCAAAAAACGACGCGTCAACACCGCCGGCACTCAATTTCGGGAAATCTACATGACCCTTATCATTGTCAAGGCCGATGTCTAATCCCCTGATCATCAAGGAAGGGGTATCGCAGTGCGAATCGAGGACGAACATCACTTTCTGATTACAGAGGCGTTCTGGATCCTGACGATGTTGATCTCGGGGTTACCGAAGAAATAGACCTCGGCTCCCCTGCCGAGATCGAGCTCGAGGTTCTTCATCGCCTTGACTGAGGCGTTGACCCCGGTGACCGCCAACGAGGCGGAATCGGCCTCATGATCGGAAGCGTCCACAACTCCGGATGTTCCCTTGCCGGTCAATTCCAATTCTTTGGAAGAACCTGAGAGAGTGGTCTTGGCGCTCCCGGATGTCGTGACAGTGACTTTGTCGTCGGCTGAACCCTTCAAATTGATCTCTCCGGAACCGCTGTTGGTGACCTGAAGGTTCTCGGACTGATACTCAAGATCGGCCTTGCCCTTGGAGTCGCAAGATATGACCATGTCTTCCTCCACGCTGACCCTGCCCTCGGTGAACTTAGCGTTCTTGTCAACAGTCAGTTTGAATGACTTGCCGGTGATCCTGAGTCTGCCGGCGCTTGACGAGCCGCCGAGGTTCATGGTCAGGTCCTGGGCCGCGATCACAGAAGGGCACGAGAACTCGGCCTCGTCCTGGAGGGTTATCGACTTGAGAAGAGGAAGCTGAACATTAGCCACCAGAGTGGGGCCGGCGGCGTTCCTTCCCTTGTACTGCTTCTTAAGGTCCTTGGGGACAGCCTTGTTGTCAAGGCCGATGTACAAGGTGCCACCCTTCACGTAGCACTGGACATAACTCTCCAGGGCGTCATCGACTGTCAACTTGGCGTTGTAGCTGTCCGATATGGTGATGGACACCTTGAAGTCGTCCGACGCCTCGATCCCGGTGAACGGGGAGAGCTTATGAGAGATCACACGTGTCTGGGAGAATAGGGAAAAACTTGAAGCTATGGTCAATATGACCACGGCCAACGATTTGTAAATAAAAGATTTCATATTAAATAAGTTATAGTTATCAATCAATCTGTTCCATCAGTTTCTCCCACTCGACTGTCTTGTGGTCGATTTCTCGTTTCAGTTCGAGATATTCCCTGGTCAGCTCCATTATGTCGACTCCGGCGGAAGGATCTGACAGGACTTTCTCGATATCTTTCATCCTCGCCTCATCCTTCCCGATCCCGGCCTCCAGGAACTCGATCCTTTTCTTGACCCTTCGCTCCTCCTTGGACTCAGTCTTCCTCCGCTCAAACTCCAGCCTCGCCTTCTCCTTGTCGATAGCCGGGGCAGGTCCAGCAGTTCTGGCCGCCGTCGGGCTATTTCTCTCCAACTCCTTGAGACTCTCGATCTTACGCCTCTCGAGGAACTCAGTGACGCTCCCTAGATACTCCTTGACCTTCCCGTCCCTGAACTCATACATCTTGTCGGTCAGGCCATCGAGGAAGTCACGGTCATGCGAGACAACAATCAATGTGCCATCGTAGGCCTTCAAAGCTTGTTTGAGGATATCCTTGGACTTGATGTCCATGTGGTTGGTCGGCTCGTCGAGAGCCAGCAGATTGTAAGGCTGAAGCATGAATATCGCCATTCCGAGGCGGGCCCTCTCCCCTCCGGAAAGCACCGACACCTTCTTGTCGATGTCCTCTCCCCGGAAAAGGAACTGCGCCAGTATGTCCCTGAGCTTGGTCCTGATGTCACCGACAGCGATGTTGTCAAGGGTCTCCCAGACCGTCAGACTCCGGTCAAGAATATCCTCCTGATTCTGGGCGTAATACCCCATCGAGACATTATATCCCCTTTTGGCCTCCCCCTTGATCGGGGTTAGCTCGCCGGTGATGACTCGCATAAGGGTGGTTTTGCCCTCGCCGTTGCGACCGATAAGGGCTACTTTCTCGCCTCTTTTCACCTCTATGTCAGCGTCAGAGAAAACCACCTTTCCAGGATAGCCCACGGTTATCCCGGTGGCCTTGAAGACCACGTCGCCCGAGCGTGGGGCAGGAGGGAATTTAACCGTGAGCCGCACATTGTCAGTCTCGTCGATCTCGATCCGTTCCAGTTTCTCAAGCTGCTTGATCCGGGACTGGACCTGATTGGATTTAGTCGGTTTGTAGCGGAAGCGGTTGATGAAATCCTCTGTTTTCTCGATCATCCTCCGCTGGTTCTCGTAGGCCGCAGTCTGCTGCGCGAGCCGCTCGGCCCTGAGTTCCAAATACTTGCTGTAAGGGACCTTATAGTCATGAATATGCCCCAGCATGATCTCGACCGTCCTGTCCGTGACTGAGTCAAGGAAACGCCTGTCATGGGAGACTAACAGAAGCGATCCACGCCTGGCCTTAAGGTAATCCTCAAGCCACTCGATCGACTCTATGTCGAGATGGTTCGTGGGCTCGTCGAGAAGCAGGACATCCGGATCCGAGAGAAGGATCTTGGCCAGCTCGATCCTCATGTTCCAACCTTGGCTGAAAGTCTCGGTGTTCCTCCCGAAATCCGAGTCCTTGAAACCAAGACCGCGGAGAGTCTTCTCCGCCAGCGACTCCGGAGGCTCCGAATGGAGGAACGCGAGGGAATCATTCAGGTCATTAATCCGGGCGATCAGTCCCAGATAAGCGTCGGACTCATAGTCAGTCCTGGATGACAGCTCAAGCCCGATCGAATCCAACTCTTTACGAATCCTGTCCACACGGTCAAAGGCGGTGAGAGCCTCTTCCATCACGGACTTGCCCTTGGCGTGTTCCATGATCTGGGGTAGGTAACCGATCCTGATCCCGCCTGGTTTCTCCACTGAACCGGAGGTCGGCGCTTGAAGCCCGCAAATGAGTCGCATCAGCGTGGTTTTACCCGCGCCGTTCTTTCCGACAAGGCCTATCCTGTCGTTGTCGTTAATATGGAAATCAATGTTATCCAGCAGGTTGTACCCGCCGAATGAGACTGTCAAAGAGTTAATAGAGATCATTCCTCTTCAGGCCTTGGCTTGCAGAACAACACGCTAGCCTCGTACAAGAGGAGAAGGGGCGCGGCCGCTATCAGCATCGAGAAGGGATCCGCCGGAGTAATGATCGCCGCTATACATAGGATAGCCACCAAGGCATGTTTCCTGTATTTCTTCATGGTGTCCTTATATACCATGCCGAGCTTATTCAGGATAACAACTACAGCCGGAAACTCGAACACTATCCCGAAAGCCAGGGTGGTAGAGGTGAAAAGCGAGATGTATGAGGTAAGGGAGATGGTGTTAACCACAGCCTCGCTGATCTTGTATCCCAGAAAGAAGTTCAGAGAGATCGGCACGATCAACACGTAGCCGATGTACAGGCCGAGATAGAACAGGAATGAGGCGGCGAGGAATACTCCCCTGACCGTGTTTTTCTCGTTCTGGTAAAGGGCCGGGGCTATGAATTTCCAGATTTCCCAGATAACGAATGGGAAAGCGAGGATGAAACCGATCTCGAAAGCGACTTTGAGATGGACGAAGAACTGGGTCGATATCTCCAGATTGACCAGGTTCATGCTCACGTCCATCTTAAGGAGACGATAGACCCAGAAATCGCTTCGCGTCGGGGCCAGGACAACATCGTCGAAAACGAACTTCTTGAAACAGAAGACAACGACGCTGACCACGGTCACGGCGAGCAATGAGCGGAACAATGTCCCTCTCAACACCTCGAGATGGTCCCAGAAGGACATCTCGCCTGTTTCCTGACGAATTTCCTCCTCAGCCACCTTTACTTCTGGTACTCTTCTTTCTTCTCGATCTTGTCAGGGCTCTTGGCCGCCGTGTTGATGTCCTTGTCGATGTCCTCGATCTGTTTCTCAACCTCGTTCATGCCCTCCTTGAAACTTTTCATTCCCTTGCCGAGTCCGCGCATGAGCTCGGGAATCTTCTTTCCGCCGAAGAGAAGAAGGATGACCAGGGCGATGATCACAATCTGCCAGGGTCCTACGACACCTAATGGGAAAAATGCTAACATATTCATGAATATTAATGGTTTATTTATCGTTTATATGGTTATTGATCGCCTCGAGCAATTTCTCGGGACAACGCGTGGGGCGTCCGGTAGCCTTATTAAGGAACCCGAGGACAACCTCTCCCTCGACGCAGAGGAAGCCGTCCTGGTTGAAAACGGCCTGCTTGATCCGCAGCTTGGCGAGCGGAGCCTCCTCGATCATTGCCACTACCCTAAGATCGTCACCCATCTTGGCTGGACGCTTATAGCGGCAGTTCACGGAGACGATCGGTATGGTGACACCATCCTCCTCGCACTTCTCGATAGGGTAACCGAACTCCCGCATCATGCTGTTCCTCGCGCACTCGAAATATCGGATGTAATTCGAGTGGTGGACGATGCCCATCTGGTCCGTCTCGTAGTACCTTACCGGGAAATATGTCTCCGAATATACCATAACAAAATAGTTATATAGTATAACTAATATGTTTCGTTATTTGGTTCTCAGGGAATTCAGATTCTTCTCCAAATTCTCTATCTTAAGGAGGGCATCGGCCTCTTTCTTCCGCTCCATGGCCACGACTTTCTCCGGGGCGTGGGCTGTGAAGGCCTCGTTCGAAAGCTTTTTCCGCACTCCCACGAGGAATCCCCTGAGCCTAGCGAGCTCGGACTCTATCTTGGCGATCTCCTCTCCAGCGTCAACCAAGCCTCCGAGAGGAATGAACACTTCCACTGTGCCTACCATGAATGAGACACCGGTCTCATCCCCGAAATCTTCCACCTTCCCGGCGGAACCGACGTTGGCGAACTTCGAGATCGCCGGAATCATGGCCATGGGGAAATCACCTTTCACTTTAATATCCAGAGCCTCTTTCGGGGATATGTTCTTTTGCTGCCTCAAAGCCCTTACTCCGCCTGATATCTCCTTCGCGGCCTCGAACGCGGCGATGACGCTCTCATCCACAGGACCCGCTACAGGAGACGGCTGAGTCATGATAGTCTCACCCTCTTTCCTATCGCAGAGTGACTGCCAGAGCTCCTCGCTGATAAAAGGCATCACAGGATGGATCATCTTCAAGAGTTTCTCGAGGAAGACAAGCGTGGCGTCCATGGTAGCATTGTCAAGAGGCTGGCCGTAGGCCGGCTTCACCGCCTCGAGGTACCAGGAGCAGTAATCATCCCAAAAGAGCTTGTAAATCGCCATCAGGGCGTCGGAGATCCTGAACTTGGAATAATAGTCCTCCACCTGAGCGATGGTCTGGCTCAATTTATTATCGAACCAATTGACAGCAATTGAGTTAACCTTGCTTTGCTCAAGCGATTCGTCAACTGACCATCCTTTCACGAGACGGAATGAGTTCCAGCTCTTGTTGCAGAAATTCCTGCCCTGCTCGACCTGGCTCTCGTCATAGAATATGTCGTTGCCGGCGGAGGAGCAAAGGAGCATCCCGATCCTCACGGCGTCGGCACCGTACTTCTTGATAAGCTCAAGAGGGTCCGGCGAGTTGCCGAGAGTCTTGCTCATCTTGCGGCCGAGCTTGTCGCGGACAATTCCTGTGAAATACACGTTGCTGAAAGGAATATCCTTCATGAACTCCCCTCCCGCCATGATCATCCTGGCAACCCAGAAGAAAATGATGTCCGGTGCGGTCACAAGGTCGCTGGTAGGATAATAATATGCCAGATCCTTATTGGGCTCATGCTCGGGATGGCCAGGACGCTTCGGGTCGAAAACGGAGATCGGCCAGAGCCAGCTGGAGAACCAGGTATCTAGAACATCCTCGTCACGCTTGAGGTCAGCGGCGGTCAACGCGGGGTTTATCTTCCTCGCGGCCTCCAGGGCTTTCTCGGGAGTCTCTTCGACGACTATCTGACCGTCAGGGAGATAATAAGCCGGGATCCTCTGTCCCCACCATAGCTGGCGGGAGATGCACCAATCGCGGACACTCTCCATCCAATGGCGATAAGTGTTGCGGTACTTGTCCGGGATGAACTTGATCTTCCCGGATTCGACGCTCTCAAGAGCCATCGCTGCGAGCCCCTCCATCTTTAGGAACCATTGGGCCGAAAGCTTAGGTTCAATCACCGCGTCAGTCCTTTCGGAGTATCCGACCGGAGAGGTGTATTCCTCGATCTTCTCGAGATTTCCGGCCTCCTGGAGCATCCCGACAATCTTCTTTCTGGCGGCGAAACGATCCTCGCCGACAAGTATCACCGCATCTTCGGTAAGGCGGCCATGGTCGTCTATAATGTTGATTATCGGAAGGTTGTGACGAAGACCTATCTCATAGTCATGGGCGTCGTGGGCGGGTGTGACCTTGAGGCAGCCTGTCCCGAAATCCATCTCGACATAGCTGTCCTCGATGACGGGAATCTCCCGCTTGATGAGAGGGATGAGGACCTTCTTGCCTTTAAGCCAATGGTAGCGCTCGTCAGCCGGGTTCACGCAGATGGCGGAGTCGGCCATGATAGTCTCAGGACGGGTTGTGGCGATCACCAGATACTGGTCCGTCGGATTGCCATTACCGTCCGAGATATAATAGCGGAGATGGTAGAAATGGCTCTGGGTATCCTTGTGGATGACCTCGTCGTCGCTTATGGCGGTGAGGGCGACAGGATCCCAGTTAACCATCCGCACTCCCCTGTAAATCAATCCTTTCTTATAGAAATAGCAGAATGTGGCGATCACCGCGTCCGAGAGCTCAGGCTCCATGGTGAACCGTGTGCGGTCCCAGTCGCAGGAGGCTCCGAGTTTGCGGAGTTGCTGGAGGATGATTCCACCATGCTCCTCCTTCCATTCCCAGGCGTATTTCAGGAACTCCTCGCGCGTGAGATCCTCTTTCGATATCCCCTTCTCCTTTAGCCTGGCCACGACCTTATTCTCCGTGGCGATGGAGGCATGGTCGGTACCGGGTACCCAACAGGCGTTCTTCCCGTCCATGCGGGCCTTGCGGATAAGGACATCATTAAGGGTGTTGTTGAGCACATGACCCATGTGGAGGATGCCGGTGACATTCGGCGGCGGGATGACTATCGTGTATGGCTCCTTGTCGTTGGGCTCGGAGTGGAAACATTTACGCTCCAGCCACCAGGAATACCATTTATCCTCGACTTCCGAAGGGTTGTACTTCGCGGAGAGCTCTTTTTTCTCGCTCATGTCTTCAATTCTTCTTGATATACTTCTTTCCAGAAATACAAATATAACACAATTTTCACTAATTTTGCCTTATAAACATCGACTATCATGGAAGAGAAAAAGGAAATAAGCCTGGAGATAAAGCCTGAGATCGCCAAGGGAACATACTCCAACCTGGCGATAATCACCCACTCCCACAGCGAGTTCATAATCGATTTCGCGACAATCCTTCCCGGACTGCCCAAGCCGGACATCGGGAACAGGATCATCATGACCCCTGAGCACGCTAAAAGACTTCTGAACGCCTTGATGGACAATGTCACGAAATACGAGGCTCAGTTCGGTCTGATCTCCCTCGGTGGCCAGAACTCCCAGCAGGGTGGCACTTTCAACCTCGGCGACCTTCCCCAGTTCGGTCCCGGAGGAGCCAAGTCATAGGTATACCTAACAATCGAGATGACTGATTTAAAGGATATTAAAGGCTTCGCTTTCGACATCGACGGAGTGATGACCGACGGTGGTATTCTCGCCGACCTCGAGGGCCAGCTGTACAGGACTTTCGACGCCAAGGACGGGTTCGCCGTAAGGATGGCCGCCATGAACGGATTCCCCGTCGCGGTCATCACCGGGGCCAGATCCCAAAGCGTGAGGGCCAGATTCTCAGGCAACGGCATCCCTCCGGAGGACATCTATCTCGGTTCCCGTGACAAGATAGCCGATTTCGATGATTTCTGCTCCAGATATGGACTGAAGCGCTCCGAGGTCATGTTTTTCGGCGACGACGTCCCGGATATTCCCGTGCTCCTTGAGGCAGGGATCGGAGTCACCCCCGCCGACGCCGCCGAGGAGGCGAAACAGGCCGCGGACATCGTCTCCGTCAAGCCGGGCGGCAAGGGATGCGTCCGTTTCCACTTCGAGGAGGTGATGAAAGCCCAAGGCAAATGGAACTTCGACGTCAACGTCTATAAGGCGAAATTCTGAATATGGACACGAATGGAAAAAAAGTGATTCTGGCGTCCAACTCCCCGAGACGCAGGGAGTTGCTCTCATCGCTCGACATCGCCTTCACTGTCGACACGGGGACATCGTTCGTGGAGGAATACGCCGGGGACACTCCCCACGAGGAAGTGCCGGCCCTGATGTCAAGGGGGAAGTCGCTCGGATTCCATAGGGAGCTGGAGCCTGACGAGATCCTGATAACCTCGGACACCATGGTGCTATGCGGGGACGAGATTCTCGGGAAGCCGGCCGACAAGGAGGACGCCGTCAGGATGCTTAGTCTTCTCTCCGGTATGGAGCATCAAGTGATAACCGCCGTGACTATCCGTGACACCTCAAGGGAAAAGACCTTTTCCGTCACTTCAAATGTTTTCTTTAAGCAACTATCCGACAGCGAGATAGATTATTACATAGACACGTATAAACCCTTCGATAAGGCCGGAGCCTACGGCATTCAGGAATGGATAGGATACATCGGTATTACCGGCATCGAGGGATCGTTCTATAACGTGATGGGATTCCCGACTCAACGCTTCTTCGACGAGTTCCAAGACTTTATCCGCTAAGACAATGAGACCGATTATCGCGACCCTACTGGCCGCGGCCACCTTGCTCGGCGCCAGAACCGCCTGCGCGCAGACCATGACCGTCAACCCTAAAGACAACGGCCAGGCCCTTGTCAATCCTGGGATGGGCTGGATGCTCTATTACTATTCGAATGTCCTCGACAATTACGGCTCCAAACTGGCGCCGGAGGACACCGTTGACGAGTTCCCCGGAGTCGGGACGGTCTTCCTCAGACTCCCCTGGGCCTTTCTCGAGCCGGAGAAAGGAAAGTACAATTGGGAAATCATCGACACCCCGGCGCAACGATGGATCCAGACCGGGAAGCAGATAGCGTTCTGCATATCCGGGACCGAGAACTGGACCCGCCAGGGCACTCCTCAGTGGGTTTTCGACGAGGGGGCTAAGTACTACGAGGTCAACGGTTTCCTTGAGCCGGACTACGACGACCCGATCTATCTCGCCGAGGTTGAGAGGCTTATCGAAGTCATGGCGGAGAGATACGACGGCGACCCGGCGGTCTCTTTCTTCGCCATAGGTCTCTACGGGATGTGGGGCGAGGGTCACACGGTTCTGACCACTCCTGTCCACGGGAAATCCTGGGGGTTCGAGACCCAGAGAAAATACATCGACATCTACACCCGGCATTTCAAGAGAACCCAGCTATGCATATCCGACGACTTCCCCGGCCATGACGACCGCAGGGCGAGGTTCGAGATTACCGACTACGCGCGGGAAAAAGGGGTGACGATCAAGGATGACAGCATACTCGTGCAACCCTGGCCCAACAGCTGGTTCCACGCCGGGATGGCGCAACTCTTCTGGCCCGCGGTCCCTGTTATCCTCGAGCATGAGCATTACGGCCCGAGCGTGAACCGCGGGGCTTGGGATAAAGAGTTGCTGCTCAAGGCGGTGGAGGACTATCACGCTTCTCTACTCTCGATCCACTGGTGGCCCCGTGAGGAACTAAAGGCCAACCGGGACATCATCGATAGGATCAACCGCAGGATCGGCTACCGCCTTAATCTTAAAGAGGTCACATGGCCCGAGACCATCAGGAAGAACGAGCCTTTCCACATCGCGGCGGATTGGAAGAACGAGGGCGTGGCTCCTTGCTACGGAGGCGGTTATCCTTGCTTCACGATCAAGAACAAGAAGGGTGGGATTGTCGCTGTTCTCGTCGATACAGGACTGAATGTCAAAGACTTGGCTGTGGATAAGCCCGGCGAGGGATTCCCAGTCCACAGGGATGTGGAGTTCACTGTCGCCAAAACCGCCGAGAATTCTTTCGGCACCTTCTCGAGGGTTTGCCCCACCGGGAAGTTCGACATATTCTTCTCTGTCGGGACAGCCTACGGCACCCCCACGATCGCGCTTCCTTATGGCGGCGATGACGGGGAAAAAAGATACAAACTAGGAAGTATTACCGTAACCGAATAGGCCCCGGGCATTTTCAGGAAACAGTATCCTGATTATCCTCCTTGGGGAGGTTGATGGCGCGGAAGCGCTTCTGGCGGCGCTCCCAGCGCTCGCGGGCGAACTGCTGCATGTCGATCGCCTGGTCGTTCTCGTCGATGATCTCGAGGCCCAGGATGGTCTCGATGATGTCCTCAAGCGTGACGATGCCCTGGAAACAGCCGTACTCGTCGATGATCAGGGCCATCTGCTCGCGCTTCTTCAGAAGCTCCTCCCAGACCGTGCTGAGCGACTCCTCCTCGTTGAAATAAGAGATCGGGCGCTTAATCTCCTTGAGCCTTTTGTCGAACTCGTCGTCGGCAAGCCCCTCGAGGGCGTCGGACAGGAGAATGTAGCCGGTGATATACTCCGGGGAGTCGCCATAGACCGGGATACGGGAATAATGGAGATATTGCTCGTTCTTGTAGAAGTTCTTCAGGGTCATGTTCTCCTGCGCTGTCATCGTCACGATCCTCGGGGTCATGGCCTCGTAGGCCTGGACATTGTCCAGCTTCATGATGTTCTGGATGACCTTGTTCTCGTCGGAGTCGATCACACCCTCCTCCACGCCGATGTTAGCCATGGCGGTGACCTCCTCCCTGCTGACCGACGCCTCGTCCTCATCCTTGGACAAAGCCCTCGCGATCAAACTGACTAGCAGGACGAAGGGATACATGATCACGATAAGGAACGAGATCATCCTGGTAGCGAACCCCATCAGGTGTTTCCAATATGAGGAGCCTATGGTCTTGGGGACGATCTCGGCGAAGATCAGGATCAGAAGGGTCATAATAGCCGAGATGATCCCGAACCAAGGGTTTCCGAAAAGGATGGCCGCCTGCCTTCCGACTCCGGCCGCGCCGATGGTGTTGGCGATAGTGTTAAGGGAAAGGATGGCCGCGAGAGGCTTCTCCGTGTCCGTCTTGTAATCGAGGAACTTGCCGGCGGGCTTGTACCCCTGCTCCTTCCTCATGGTTATGAAAGAAAGAGGGGTCGACATGAGAGTCGCCTCCAGTATCGAGCACAGGAAGGATATGACGAGGGTTCCGAGAAGGAATGTGAGCAGCAATGCCATATTCACCGATTAACACGCGAATATAACATTAATTAAAGGAATGTCCCAATGATAAATGTCAGAACTTTATGGATATCCCTCCCGTCACGTTCCTTCCGGCCATGGGGATGAAGCCGATCTGGTAATAGCGGTTCGAGTCGGGATGGTTGTACCCGTCCAAGATCGATGAATATACCCAGCCGCTTGTGGCGCTCCTGGCGTTAAACACGTTGCCCATCGAGAAGGTCAGCTTGAGCTCCTTCACCAGCGACCTCGGCAGGCTCATAGTGTAGGATAGGCTGATATCTGAGAACGAGTACGCTGGAAGGGAGCGGTCCTTGTTCCCGGTGTTGTCCAGAAATTGCCTTGAGACATAATTGGTGTGCCATACGGCGTCGAAGCAGGATTTATGGAAGCGCGCGAACCCGTTCAGGATCGTCGAGGGCGAGAACGCCAGCGGGGCGTCTTCATAATGGATCGGACGGAATGAGTCGTCCCAATCGACGCTGGCCATCTCGGTGAAGTCCTTGAGCTTGTTCACACTCAAGGCGGCGTTGCCCTCAAGGGTCAGGAACGGAAACGCTTTCACGGCCGCCGTCAGCTCGGCTCCGGCCCTATATGAGTCCTTGATGTTCGTTGTGAGCGACTCCCCTATCTCGCTCAACTCGCCTGTCTGGACAAGCTGGCTGTCATAGTCCATGTAATAGAGGTTCACCCCGGCCTGGAAACCATCAGTGGCATAGTTGTATCCAACCTCGTAATCCATTACCATCTCGTGAGTCGGGAACGGATACTTGTAGTTGTCCGTGAAGTTATCTCTCTGCGGCTCCCGATGGCTGACGGCGGCAGAGGCGTAGGCGTGACCGGCGCCCTTCACCCAACTGATCCCGAGCTTCGGGTTAAAGAATCCGTACCTCTCGTCAATGTCCAGAGGCTGGTTATGCCAGGCCCCACCCTCGTCATAGAACTTGTCATTGATCCCGCCTGTCCTGTAGTGGACATGGCGGTACTGGACATCCCCGAAAGCCCTCCAGGCGGGGGTGAAAGAATATGTCGCCTTCAGGTAGACGCTACCGTCAATTTTTGTGGCGTCGGAGTCGTAGTATTTGTAATGGCCTTCCGAGAGGTAGGTGTCGGACATGCCCTGGTCCTTGATGTAGGTCAGGTAACCATAGTGGTCGCCCTTGAACTCCTGGACTGAGAACCCAAAGGTCACATCCCAGGAATCATCTGAATATCTGACACTTCCGACAGTCCCGTAAGTGTCCTGGCTTAGCCCTTTCCGTCGGACGAAATCAGTCTTTTTCACGCCCGGGTAATTCAAGCCGAACTTCTTGGGTTTGTTGTCCGGACGGAACTCCTCGTAATAGCCGTGGCCGCCCGTGTAATGGAGGGACAGGTTGGCGTCCCAGTTCTCACCAAGGTCGAAAGCGGCCGAAAGAATATTGTGATCTTGCCAGAAATTATCTGTAGTCCTCGGCCACAGGCTCCCGTCCCTCATGGAATACCGCTCGGTCACATACCCATCCGCGTTCTTCAGGAACAGGCCGTCCGTGCCTTTGGACAATCTCTCGTAGAGGCTGTTATACCGGCCGAGGCCGGAGTCATACATATCTTTATAAGTCTTGATCCCCGTCGATGCCGTGTAGGACCATGACCCGTCGTCGTAGCAGCCGTCCATAAGGGAATAGTCACCATCACCCGCTGTCACCCCGTTCCAAGCCTGCCCGGTCCTCTCGAAATTGCCTATATTCCTGTATTTCAATATGAAGCCATTCCCGAGCCAGGTCAGGCCGCCATACCATGATCCGGAGTTTCCGGCCGTGCCGTGGATGTACCCGTCGGTGCCGGTCGTGTGGAATACCAAGTCCGCCGATAGACGCTTACCGAGAAGGCCCGTGGATACGGAAATACCTGTATGATAAGTGTTGAAACTGCCGTAAGAGGCGTCCAGCGTGACGCCCGGCTCGAAGGACACGGTCTTGGTTCTAAGGGCCACACTACCACCGAAGGCGCCGTCTCCGTTGGTCGAGGTCCCGACTCCCCTCTGGATCTGGACACTCTCAAGGAAAGAGGAATAGCTGTTCATATTGGCCCAGAAGACAGACTGGTCCTCGGGGGAATTCAGAGGCACGCCGTCGATGGTCACATTGATCCTGGAATCCCCCGCCCCGCGGATCCTCATGTATGTGGTCCCGGTGCCGACACCGTTCTCGCTCCAGGAAAGCACACCGGGCGTGTTAGAGAGCAGGAAGGGAATCTCCTTCCCACTGTTTGAGAAGTCCTTCAGGGCAGATCTGTCCACGTTGGAGACAGCGAAAGGCGCGTCTTTCGGGGCCCTCACCGCTTGGACCATGGACGCCTCGAGAGCCTCGACCCTTGTCGTGTCGGAATATTCCTGGGCCATCAGAATCGTGGCCGGTAAGGTCAAAGCGGCTAGGGCCGCCGATAAAAACAAAGCTCGCATAACACTTAATGATCATGCGAGGGAACGCCTTGAAGGCGCGGTTGAGATTACGCTTCCCTACGGCGGCATCACCCGCGTCAGGTTCAATGGGTATGATCTCAACCGGACGGGTCAATGTCCGGTACCCCCGCTATTTCTTCGCTAATATAGTTATTTTTTCTCTACAAGCTCGACCTCATACAGTCGTTTCCAATATTTCCCGGTCAGGTAAATCTTCTTAGTGGCTGGGTCGTAAGCTATCCCGTTAAGGACATCGGTGTACTCGTCACGGAGATGCCTGGGCAGGAGACCGGTGCAATCGACAGTCGCCTCCACCTCCCCGGAAGACGGGTTTATGATCAGTATCATGTCGGTCATGTAGACGTTCGCCCAAATCTTCCCGTTTATCCACTCGAGCTCGTTGAGTTGGTTGATGGGCCTACCATTCAGTTTGACAGTCAACGACTTCTCTTGACGGAAATTCTTATCCATCCAGTATAGTCTCGCGGAGCCGTCGCTCGCTATGAGGCTCTTCCCGTCCGTGGTGAGCCCCCAGCCCTCACGGGGATAGCTGTAGGTCCGCTTATACTCGAAGGTCTTGGCGTCATAAACAAAAGCCACCTTGTTCTGCCAAGTGAGAATGAATATGTCGCCGTCCAGCACGATTGAGCCCTCGACGAAATACTTTGTGTCGAAATCCAGCTTTCTCAACGCCTTTCCGGTCTGTAGATCGACTAGTCTCAAAGTCGACTCGCCTTTCTGGCCCGTGGTCTCAATCATCTTGTCACCCTGGAAGAAAAGCCCCTGAGTGTACGACATCTCGTCGTGAGGGTATTCCTTCACGACCTTCACCTTATACTGCCTGACCTTGCCCTGGGCGCAGGAAGACGCGACGAGAGTGATCATCGCGAGCAAGGCCAACTTAATGTGTCCGAATCGAATCATACCGCTAAAATACTACAAAGAGAGACGCTTTCCAAACCTTTTCGTATATTCGCGCCCAAACAGGTGGGGCGATCCGTCGCGCCCTGTGGCTCCGGCCACGGGTGAGGAAAGTCCGGACAGGGCAGGGCACCCTGCTGGGGAAATCCCAGATGGGAGTGATCTCATAACGCCGTAACAGAAAACAACCGCCTGAGGGCAAGGGTGAAAACGCGAGGTAAGAGCTCACGACGACCGGCCGGTGACGGCCGGCGGGTACGGCGCCAGGGCCTGCAAGACCAAATATACTGGCAGATGAGGGCTGCCCGCCCGATGCCAGGGGGTAGGTCGCGAAGATAAATGACGGATTTAAAAACAGAAACCGGCTTACGGCCCCACCTTTTTTATTTGTTCGACGCCGCTGTAGCCTCAAAATCAAGAGCTTGGGCGATCACAAGGATAGGATTCAGCGTCTGATAGCCTGTGCACATCTCGATCTGCCACTTGCATGTCTCGCACTCGCAGCACACGAAATCAGGAGCGACGGATCTGATATTCTCGAACAAAGGGCGGCCGATCTCCATAGAAAAGGCGTGGTTCTCTTTCTTGAAGCCATATGTGCCGGCCATCCCGCAACAATTGCTGTCCAGAGTGGTCAGGGAGACTCCAGGAATCATCCCGAGCAACGCTTTTGTGAATATCCCCCAACCCAGTTTCTCGTTATGGCATGGAACATGGTAGGCTATCCTGGCCCGGTAGTCATCTTTAAAGACAAGCTTTACCTCGCCTGAATCCACAAGCCCGAAAAGGAATTTCTCGACTAGGGTCACACTATCCCTGACAGCGGAATTATCGACTTCCAGAACATCGGGATACTCGTCCCTCATTGTGAACGCGCAAGTGGAAGAGACCGCCACGACAGGCATCCCGGCTTTAACGACCTCTCCGAAAACCCTCACATTATGCTCGGCGTGGCGTTTGGCGGCGTTCCAAAGGCCGTTGGCTATCATGGCGACTCCGCAGCATTTCTCATCGATCAGCTCAACCCCGTACCCGACCGCGTTCAGGACTTTCACAAACGCGACACCCACCTCCGGGTGCTGGAACTCGGTAGAGCAGCCATGGAAAAAGGCAATCTTTTTCTTATAGCCGCCCTGGGAGCGTCTGGCCTCCTTTTCAAACCAATGGACAAAGCCCTTTCTCTGATATTTGGGGAAAGTTTTCGCCTTCTCGATGTCCATCATGACATCCATGATACCTTTGACAGGTCCCAAAGAGACGACAGCGTTAGCCAACGGCGCCACTGGCCTTGCTAATCTGCCCATGAAATCCGTGCTGGCCAAGAGCCTGTCCCTAAGGTCAGGAATCTCCCTGGAGAAACGTCTCCGGGCTGACTGGATGATATCAGCGACTTTGACCCCGGATGGGCAGGCCACCTCGCATCGCTTGCAGTTCATGCAATATTTGAGATTCTCGTCGTAGAAATACTTGTTTTTCAGACGGAGCCTCTCACCGTCCGGACCGGCCTGTTTAGGGCCTGGATATCTCGGGTTCACGGCCACGACCGGGCAATAGGCAGTACAGATGGTGCATTTGATGCACTGCTCGAAATTATTGGGACTGACGTTTCTCTCTTGCATGGCTATTGTCCTGAAATAACACTGTCAGCCACACTCATGGCTGTGAGGATAGCGACTCCGGCCCCGCTGCCCTCGTAAAGGGAATTGCAGCCGCCGACCTCGGAACCGGCCACATATAGGTTCTCCAATACCCCGCCGTTCCTGAAAGGCCTGAAAGAATCATCGCATCTAACCCCTATCCCGGCGAAACCCTGTGGGGAAAAGAAATCCTCGTCACACAATGAGTGAGAATCTCCCGGACTGTCAACATCAAGTCCGAAAACCGGCTCGGCGAATTTGTCAGGCGACGCGTCCAGTCCCTTCCCGAAAAGGCCTCCGCTCGCGAGTACGAAATTGTCAGCCCTCAACTCGATCGAGCCAAGATTGGCGGTGTGGATAGCCGTGACTCTATTACCTTCAAAAAGAGGATTGATAGCGATATCACCCGAGAGAAAAGTCCCGCCAAGAGACTCAAACGTCTTTTTCAGTCTCATCTGGACTCCTATACCCGGGACAGAAGGAGGCATAGTGCCGACGAACATCACTTCAGCCGGAATCATCTCACCGAGCCATCGGGTGATGATCCGGTCGCCGAGCCCGAAAACGTCGGGAAGAATCACTAGGTCCTCCCCTCCCCGGAGTTCCTTGACCTTGGCGCCGAATTCCTTCCAATTCTTTTCCTTGTTCATTATCCGGGCGATCCCGACCGATCTCATCTCGGTCGGATTCTTTCTCAGACTCTCAACATCATCGAGAATAACCCTCTCCACCCGGCAGTCAACACCTTTATTCCCAAGGCCTTCGGCGATGAAACTAGTATTAAAATCAAGAAATCCGGAAAAGTTGACTATTAACGCTTTCTTCCAATTTACCTTATCTTTTGATGGAAGTAAAGTGACACCCTCCATCGCTAGCCATGCCGGCTTGAAAGTCCCCATCGGAGTCAAGCGGTACCCATTAGCGGGGAAACCTCCATCGCCCTGGACAGGTGCGGGATGAAGACCGATCCCGCAAGAATCAAAGAAGCCGACAGTCGTTGAGGAATATTCGGCGACTTTGTCCACCCCGATCTTCGAATACGGGTGATTGGCAGGAAGGAATGACAGTGACTTGAGCGGCTCATGGACCTCGGTGCCGTCAGGCAATCTGGAAAGGAGCCCGAAAGCGCCCGAAGAGAAATGAAGGGCGTTCTGTCCGGCGGACACAATGAGGCAGTCCTGTCCCGATTTCCTCAACTGTATCCCGCAAACAAGCGAGGCGAGGCCGCCACCTATCAGTATTGTGTCGAATCTCATGCGTCTTTGTTTAATCCAAGCACCTCATTATATACCCACTGCGTGTAGATGCTCTCACGCAAAGTCTCTCCCCACGCGACAGGGAACATTCCTTTCCATCTCTCATTCATGAAGGATTTCAAGTCAGCCCTGGCCTTAGAGGCGCGGCAACCAGCTTTGGCCAGACGTCCGGCCGCCCTGCAGGCGCACAACTCACCCTGGCAGGGACCCATCCCGACACGAGTACGCCGGCGGAGATCCACAAGATTCCCCACTTCAAGATGCTCGATCGCGGCGTCAACCTCGGCGACCGTGACTTCCTCGCATTCGCACACGACACCGCTTTTCTCGTCGTCGAAATCCAGATTCGCGGCTTTGGAACCTATTCTACCTACAGACGCCTTCTGGGCCGTCGTCGGGAATTCCCAGATCTTCCTGGCAATCTCCTCCAAGCCTCCGCCCTCCGACCCAGGCAACGGTTTCCTCGCGGTCTCGCAAGGGGCCTCAACACCAAGCTTACGGCATACCGTGTCTGTGGCCATCTCGGCCATCAACCTGTATGTCATCAGCTTTCCTCCCGTGATACTTACGAAACCCTTTACCCCGTCCCTTGTCTCGTGATCGAGACATACAATCCCGCGGCTGATATTCCTGCCCGTGGGATCGTTGTCAGCGGATACGAGAGGACGGACTCCGGCATATCCCCGGAGAATCCGCGTGTGTGCCAGGCAAGGGGCGAGTTTGGCTCCCTCAGTAAGTAGAAGGGCGACTTCCTCCGGAGTGACTTTCATGTTATCACATTCCTCGTAAGGCACTCTGGTCGAAGTGGTTCCGATAATACAAACAGTGTCGCCAGGAACCAGGATGTCGGCGTTGGCGGGCTTGCGGCAACGGTTGATGACCATGCCGTTTACCCGGTGGGCGAATATCAGTAGAGCCCCTTTGGCGGGGAACATCCCGATGTTGACACCAGCCATCCCGGCGATCTTATGTCCCCATATTCCACCGGCGTTGACCACGATTCTGGAATGGTATTCAGAGACTGTCCCGGTGTCCCTGTCGAGCGCTTTGACTCCTGTCACGGTGTCTCCGGACATGATCAGGCCCACGACCTCGTTCCGTACAAGCACTTTAGCCCCGCGCAGTTTGGCGTCGACCATATTCGCCGCGCAAAGCCTGAAAGGATCAACGCATCCGTCAGGAACCCTGACCGCGCCGATAATGTCCGGATTGACAGAGGGCTCGAGCCTCACAGCTTCTTTCGGGTCCAGGACCTCAGCCTTTATCCCGGCTTCCTCGCAAGCCTTCACGAAGGTGTCCTGATATGCGAGGTCATCCTCGGGAAGGGTGATAAAGAGACCTGAAGTGTCGTCGACGCAATGCCTGGCGACTTTCTTCAAAATCATATTCTCCTTGATGCACTCTGTGGCGGATTCCTTGTCCGTGACAGCGTAACGGGCACCGCTGTGAAGCAAGCCATGATTCCTGCCGGTGGCGCCGGTGGCGATGTCGTCACGCTCGATTAGCAGGACTCTCAGGCCCCTCAGCGCGCAATCCCTCGCTGTGCCGGCTCCGGTGATGCCACCACCGACAATTATCACGTCGAATTCTTCCATCAGCGACCCGTGTATTCCTTGATCTTGTGCCTTAAATCTTTAGAGATGCTGACCGGCATGTCCTTGTCGGACCTGTCGAGCCACTCCAGTGCCAGGTCCGGGAGTCCGGACATGAAGCAGCCGAGAGCGATGTTATAGGCGGCGCAGGCTCTCTTCTCAGCGCTTTTGTTATTCACTAATGTCAACCATTCCGAGATAGCCTTATCCCACTCGAAGGAATAAGCGCGCTCGGCGGCGCGGTTCCACGCGCTCTCGGCGCCCTCGTAGTATATCACGAGGAAAGAGTCCTGCTTCCAGGTGGAGAGGAAGGAGTTTGCGGCGAGACCACCGGCTTTGCCCGCGATCTCAGGGATGGACTCAAGCGAGCGCAGGGCGATTCTCTCCTTGCCGGTAGCCCCGTCATTGAAGACCTCGGTCGAGAGAGTCTTCCCGCCACTGTAGGCGAAGACCTTGTCCTCCTTGTTCATCGAGTCATAGATGTATACCTTCGTGACGAATTTCATGGCCACATTGGAAATGTGAGTGGAGTCAGCTCCGACTTTCCGTTTGTTTCCGGTCACTTTCAGAGGCTCCCCGACCTCCGGCTCACTCAATTCCGGGAGGTCGAACAGGTACACGACATCCCTACCCGACTCCATGACCAGCCTGACAAGTGTGTCCTTGGCGGAATAGTCCGATCCGGGTATAGACGGCATTGTGAATAACTCGATCATACGCTCACCTCCGAAATAGTCCTCCTCAAGGCGGGTGGCGAACCCGTCAGCTAAAGCGGCGTTGAACATGTCGGAACGCGGTTCTCCCGAAGTGAGATATACAACCGCCATCGATTTGCCGGCGAGGTTAAGACCGGATTTTGAGGCCGTCCGCATCTCCGGCCTGACCACAAAGGCCTGAGGGGCGCACGAGGCGAGCGCCAGCAGCGCCGACGCGAGCGCGATCACTTTTGATAACGAAGTCTTTTCCATATGTTTATCTTTTAACAGGCTCGGCGACTAGATCATAGTCATCGCAGCCGGTGATCTTCACATCAATAAACTTGCCGCGAAGCGCGGAAGCAGGGACCCCGTCGAATAAAATGGGCTCATAACGGACAATTATCTCCCCGTCCACATCCGGACTCTCCAGAGAGCTTCTGCACACAAGCGTACCGTCCAGGACGTCATCAACGAGGACCCTCTCGAAAGTAGCCACCCTTGACTGGTTGAACGTCAAGGAGATATCCTTTTGGACACTCATCAACTCATCGAGTCTCGCTCGTTTCTCTTTCCTTGAGATCCTATCGCGGTAATTCTCGGCCCCGAAAGTTCCCTCCTCCTCTGAATACATGAAGGCCCCTAGTCTCTCGAAACGAGCCTCTCTCACGAAATCAAGCAATTCGGCGAAATCTCTCTTACCCTCCCCGGGATGACCGACAATCATCGTGGTCCGTAGCGCCACGCCAGGTACCCTTTCCCTCAGTTTCCTGACAAGGGCCCTTGTCCATGCCCCGTCCACTTGCCGTCGCATCATGCGGAGAACCTTGTCCGAGATGTGCTGCAGAGGGATGTCGAGGTACTTGCATACCTTGGGGTTCGCCGCCATCTCGTCCAAAACGTCCTCGGGGAAATCAGCGGGATACGAGTAATGTATCCTGATCCATTCGATGCCATCGACTTCCGACAGTCTCCTGATCAGTTCCGCTAGGGAGCGCCTCCTGTAAAGGTCCAGGCCATAGAAAGTTGTGTCCTGGGCGATGAGGATCAGTTCCCTGACCCCGGACGCCGCCAGAAGCCTCGCCTCTGCCACAAGATCCTCCATCGGCACCGATTTATGCGGGCCACGGATCATAGGGATGGCGCAGTAGGCGCAGCGACGGTCGCAGCCTTCGGAGATTTTCATATAGGCGTAGGCGCGGGAGTCGGTCCTGTGACGTCTGTACGGCTCGGCGGGATTACCTCCCAGCGCTTTGACCAGCGGGCCGGAATCCCTCGCTCCGAACCATCCGTCCACCTCCGGGATCAAGTCCGGTAGCTGGGACATGTACCTTTGGGAAAGGCAGCCGAAAACTATCAGTGTCCCGATCTCACCGGCTTTCTTTTTCTCCACAGCGGAGAAAACCGCCTGCAAGGATTCTTCTTTAGCGTCCCCGATAAAACCGCAGGTATTGATCAACTGGATGTCCACCGGGGCCGGATCATCCTCGGGTATGATCTGATACACCCCGTCCAGACACGAGAGCAGACGCTCCGTGTCAACGGTATTCTTCGAACATCCGAGTGTTATGACCCGCAGTGATCTCATCAAGGTCAGGCCTCGGCCTCTCCTTCTGCTTCTTTCTCCTCGTCCGGATCGATGAAGTCAAAGGACGCGCGCTCCTTGATCTCGTTGTACCAATCTACGACTTTCTTCATGTGGGAGACATAGAAACGAGTCTCGTCGTAATCAGGGAGGGCTTTGGCGAAGAGCGATTTCAACTCCTCGGGATCAGACTTGGAAGTAGGGGCGTCCTTATCACCGAGAACCTCTTTCAGTTTGAGCAGCACCTCCCGGAGTTTTGTCTCGCCCTTGGAGGTGTAAATGGAAATATCCTCAAGTGAAGTGATTCGGTTGCTCGCGGCGGCGACGGTCCTCTTGCCATCCGACAAGGACTCGACAATGGCTCCGCCGCGGGACTGGGCCAGATAGCGGTACAGGCCATGCCAGCCCGCTATCGAAAGGATTTTTGAAAGATCTGTTTTCATATTCTTACAATATCTGAATTCATTGTGAATCAACGGGACCGGAGCGCCCGGAAAACCCTCGGAACCTCAATGTCGAGTTCCTCGGGTGACCCGTCGTTACGGATCACCGCGTCAACTTTGGAGAGATCCAGTCTCTGCGCCGCCATACGGCGTAGCACGTCGGCAGGGTCGCTCCCGTCCCGGGCGCATGCCCTCTGAAGGCGTGTCTGCAAAGGGGCGTCCACAAGGACAACATTGTCCACCGAGGAGAGTATCTCCGGTTTGTCCAGTATTATCGCTGACTCCAGCACACAGAAAGGCTCGGTCCCGAAAAAGGTGTCCCCGGCGTCGATACTATCGAAAAATGTCTCCCTTGACGCCTTCCAGTGACGGAAATCCCGCATGACGGCTGGATGGACGATGGACTCTAGCGCCTTTAGTTTCTCCTGTGAAGAGAAGACGATCGAGGCGATCTTCTTGAAGTCAGGCTTCCTGTCAACCGTCCGGACCGAACGGCCGAAAGCCTCCTCTATCGCGTCAAGGATGGAGTCGTCTTCCACATACAATCTTTTAGCGGCTGAGTCGGAGTCATACACAGGGACGCCGCGCCTTGACAAAAGGGCGCAGACTGTCGATTTTCCAGCACCTATACCACCTGTTACAGCGACCGTCCTCATCTCGCGTTCTCCTCGACACAATCGAAAACCTCCGGCTCAATCGAGTACTCGATGACTCCCTCTGGTATCTTGGACGGCTTCGCTATGCACCTGCCGCCGATAGACTTCTGGAATTCAGCGTAATCGATGTAGAAACTGACCTCGTCGGAAGGGTCGCGGGAAAGCGGGAATCCGCATTTATATACCACCCGCGCGGTCGAGGGGAAAACCGAGAGCTTGAGTCCGGAAGGGACATTCCTCGGAATGACCGACACCTCCGCCGCGATCTCGACGTACCTGGTCACCTCGAGAGAATATCCAACCTCTGTCTCGGACATCCTCACACCCGGGACCGGTTCCAGTTTGACCGAGCCGTGAGCGCTTGATTTCAGATTGGGAAGCTCGATCGCGCGGGTGAATACCCTGGTGATATTGTCCAGGTGGAAAGGCTCGCCGTAAACGATCACCGAGTCAGGTTGAAGGGTGACAGGTCCCATTGCCATATATTGCGGTCTGAAAGAAATAAGGGTAGACGCCTGGACAGGAACCTTTTTATGGTTCTCCACAGGGAAACGGAACTGGAACCTCTCCGCTAGGAAAGACTCGAGCCTCACCCCTTCACCGAAGATGTCAGACACATAATTACCCAACTCGGCGGACGTTATGTAGAACATATCGCCTTCCGACCGATGCATGTCACCGGAATTGAAACGGACACGGACCGCCTCTTTCTTGGCCTTGTGCTTTCCACGGAGAATGGCGAACCCGGAGGTTCTGCAACGGGCCGCCACGGCGCTTGAATTGGCAGAGACATTCGAGTGTCCCTCAAGGTCGCAAATAGCTACAACCGGGACCGACATGGTCTCGGAATATTGCAGGGACAGATTGTGAATCAGCCAGATGCCGAAAGCGAGAAGCAGGGACATAAGAAACACTCCGATATCCCTTCCAGGAAGCGTATGCCGCCTTTCCTTCAGCATCAGCTAATGACGAGCTTGCCTCTACGCCTTCGGGGCGTCCTCGGAGAAGTCTCTCACGATGGAGTTCTTGTCAACCCTGAGTTTGACATCACCGTCCACCTTGATGAGAACGGAGCGGTCTTTGATCTCATCCACTACACCGTAGATTCCTCCGGCGGTGACAACCTTGTCTCCCCTCTTCAATTCGCTGCGGAACTTCTCAAGCTCTTTCTGCTGCTTACGCTGAGGTCTGATCATGAACAAGTACATGACACCGAACAGCAGAACCATCATGATCAGGAAAGAGGTTCCGCCACCGGCGGGGGAACCGCCACCGGCCGACTGAAGGGAAGTGAAAGCGAGAATATTCATTTCTAAAACAAATTTGGTCTACGCGAATTTAAGCAAAATCCCCGGTCTTTACAATCTCTCCCTCACTGATCATTTTTTTCAGCAGGCGGTCGAGCAGGCCGTTAACGAAAGAGCGGCTTTTAGGGGTGCTGTAATACTTGGATATCTCCACGTACTCGTTGATGGTGACCTTTAGAGGAAGCTCAGGGAAAGCCTTAGCCTCTGAAAGTCCCATGATTATCAAGACAGTGTCTGTGACGAACAGGCGGTCTTCCTTCCACTGCTCGGCGTTGGAGGCGACCAGCGGGAAATACTTGTCGTAATTGAGATACGAGGCGCGGAGCAGTTTGGTGACGAAAGCCTTGTCGCTCCCGCGGGTGGGGGACTCCGTCTCGCTCCGGTATAACGGTGGAAGTTCCCACCGGTTACCCTTCGCCATAGATTTCATGGTGTCACAGCACACCGTCAGCGAGTACGCGAGATCGTCGTTCCACCAAATGGACATTTCCTCAAGGATATCCGCCAGGGCGTCCGACTCGACGAATTCCTCCTCGAACATCTTTGTGAACAAGGCGGCGTCGGCGGCGATGGAACGGACGGGATCGGCCATGTATTTCCTGAAATAATCTTTCCCTGACATCGAATCGAAGGTGTCACGGATGAAAGCGTCATATTGTTCCCATGACAACCTCCTCTTTGAGAGGAGCTTGGAGAGATCGGGGTCATTCTCCAGCAATGGGGCGATCCCGTTCTCCGCGAATTTCATGTTAGGGTTCCTCTCTTCCTCGGTGGGATGGAATTTGCCGCGCGCTTTCTCAATCCTCTCGCGCGCCTCATTCGTCAGGACCGGGATGATGGAGAGCATAAGCAGATACAGAGACCTTACAGCCTCACAAGAGGTCTCCAGGCACGACTCCGCCTCTGAAAGGGTCATCGAAGGATTTTCCGCGTAAGAGAAAAGCGTCTTGAACGCTTTAATCCGCAGAATTCTTCTATTTAGCATGATATCAGTTATTTTTTACGCGAATATAACACAGAATTTCAGATTTTTATTAAATTTGTATGAATACAAACTTTCATCGCCGATGTATAAAGACGAAAACGAGCGGTCCACTTACAACGACCGCAATTCGGACGACGTGTGGTCCAAGCCTGTCAGAGCGGGTAAAAGGACTTATTTCTTTGATGTCAAGACAACCAAAGGCAACAACGATTACTACCTCACGATCACCGAGAGCAAGAGAAAACAGGATGCGGACGGAAGCTTCTCTTTTGACAAGCACAAGATTTTCCTGTACAAAGAGGATTTCGACAAGTTCATGGAAGGGCTCGAGGAAGTCATCGCTTACATGAAAGACAATCTCCTCAAGGACGTGCCCGAGCATGGGCCTGTGGACTCCCCTTTCACCGAAGTTGATTTCGAGGAGCTTTAGAGTACTATACTATTACCTAATAACGCATAATTAACGAATTAACCCCAAAGCAATGAGCAACGACATGTCAAGACGCTCTTTCCTTAAGAAGGGAACAGCAGTCGCCGCCGGATTGGCGGTTGCCCCGGGCATCATCATGGCCGGAGAGACCTCCAAAGACAACAAGAAAAAGAAGAAGGTAGCCCCTCCCGAGAAGTTGAAGATTCTCGGTGTCGGTATCGGAGGCCGCGGTGCCGCTGACCTTCGCGAGATGGAGACCGAGGACATCATCGGACTCTGCGATGTCGACTGGAAGTATGCTGACCATATCTTCAAGAGATATCCGAACGCGAAGAAGTACAACGACTACAGGGTGATGTTCGACGAGATGCTCGACCAGGCAGACGCCGTCATGATCGCCACCGCCGACCATACCCACGCCATCATCGCCGCCCAGGCCATCGCCGCCGGCAAGCACGTTTACTGCGAGAAGCCGCTCACCCTCACCGTCTATGAGGCCAGGCTGCTGACCAAGCTCGCCGCCAAGCACAAGGTCGCCACCCAGATGGGTAACCAGGGCTCCTCCGGAGCCGGCACCCGCCAGGCCATCGAGTGGCTGTGGAACGGTGAGATCGGCGAGGTCACCCGCGTCGACTGCTTCACCGACCGTCCCATCTGGCCCCAGGGTCTCGAGAAACCCACTGAGGTCCAGTCCATCCCTTCGACCCTCAATTGGGACGCTTTCATCGGCCCCGCCCCCATGCGTGACTACAACGAGATCTACCATCCCTGGAACTTCCGCGGCTGGTGGGACTTCGGTACCGGCGCCATGGGTGACATGGCCTGCCACATCATGCATGTCCCGTTCAAGGGCCTCAAGCTCGGCTATCCCATCAAGGCCCAGGCCAGCTCCACTCCGGTCCTCACCGACTGCTGCCCGAGCGCCGAGATGATCAAGCTGACCTTCCCCGCCCGCGAGAACCTGCCTAAGCTCGCCCTTCCCGAGGTCGAGGTACGCTGGTACGACGGTGGCTTCAAGCCTGAGCGTCCCGAGGGAATCCCCGAGGGTGTCAACCTGAACACCGACGGAGGATGCAGCATCTTCTACGGAACAAAGGACATCATGGTTGTCGGATGCTATGGCAACAAGCCTTACCTCCTCTCCGGCCGTAAGCCTGAGGTCCCTCATGTCCTCCGCGAGGTCAAAGTTTCCCATCAGCAGGATTGGATCCGCGCCTGCAAGGAGTGCATGGTCGATCCCGACAACTTCACCCGCTCAGCCTCCGACTTCTGCGAGGCCGGTCCTTTCGTCGAGATGGTCGACCTCGGTGTCGCCGCCGTCAGGCTCCAGGACCTCAACCAGATTCTCGAGTGGGACGGCCCGAACATGAAGTTCACCAACATCCCCGCCGACGCCAAGATCAGGTTCCAGATCCACGACGGCTTCACGATCAAGGACGGTCACCCGACCTTCGCGAAGACATACACCGAGCCGATGAACGCCCGCAAGTTCGCCGCTACCCTCATCAAGAAGCAGTATCGCGAGGGATATGTCCTGCCCGATATGCCCGAATAGTTTTTAATATTCAATAACATGAAGAAACTCTTACTTTTCGTCGCTTGCGCCGCGGCTGTCGTGTCGCTCGCGTCATGCAAGAACAAGAAAGCCTCCGAGGCAGAGGCTGAGAACGGGGTCCCCGCCTACGAGGTCGTGGATAACCCTCAGGTTGACCTGGCCGGTTTCCCTGTCGATGAGGAAGGCTACATCGTCATCTTCGACGGCACTTCCCTCAACGGCTGGAGAGGCTATGGCAAGGATCACGTGCCCGCCCGCTGGACCATCGAGGACGGCTGCCTGAAGTTCACGGGCACCGGAGCCGGCGAGTCCCAGTCAGGTGACGGCGGTGACATCATCTTCGCCAAGAAGTTCAAGAACTTCGAGCTAAAGTTCGATTGGAAGATATCCAAGGGAGGAAACTCCGGAGTCTTCTTCCTCGCCCAGGAGGTCACAACCAAGAAGGAGGACGGCACCGTCCAGTACGAGCCTATCTACATCTCCTCCCCTGAGTACCAGATTCTCGACAACGCCAACCACCCGGACGCCAAGCTCGGCAAGGACAACAACCGCCAGAGCGCTTCCCTTTATGACATGATCCCCGCTGTCCCTCAGAACCAGAATCCTTTCGGCGAGTGGAACACCGGTAGCATCATGTGCTATCAGGGCACTGTCGTCCACGGTCAGAACGGCGAGAATGTGGTCGAGTATCACCTCTGGACTCCCCAGTGGACCGAGCTCCTCCAGGCCAGCAAGTTCTCCCAGGAGAAGTGGCCCCTCGCCTTCGAGCTGCTGAACAACCTCGGTGGCGAGAACCATGAGGGTTACATCGGCTTCCAGGATCACGGCAATGATGTCTGGTACCGCAATATCCGCGTCAAAATCCTTGACTAAAGATGAAGAGAATTTGCGTCATTCTAATGTCAGCCATCATGGTGGCCGCATGCGGGAATAAGGCCCAGGAACCGGTCAAGAAGAACATCGGACTCCAGTTGTACAGCATCAGGAGCGTCATCGGCAATCCCGAGCTCTATGCCGCCAACCACGAGGAGGCCTTCAAACTCCTCGCGTCCTGGGGCTACACCGCTGTCGAGGCCGCCAGCTACAACGACGGCAAGCTCTATGGCGTCGAGCCTGAGCAGTACAAAGCCGACCTTGAGGCCGCCGGTCTGAAATCCCTTTCCAGCCACATCATGCGCAACCTCTCACCCGAGGAGCTGGAGACGGGGAACTTCGACGAGTCGATGAAATGGTGGGATCAGGCTATCGCCGCCCACAAGGCAGCTGGCTGCAAATACATCGTGGCCCCCAGCTTCCGCATCCCTGAAACTCTCGAGGGACTGAAGACCTACTGCGACTACTTCAATGCCATCGGCAAGAAGTGCGCCGAGAACGGCATCCTCTTCGGATACCACAACCACTCCCATGAGTTCAACAAGATCGAGGATAAGGTCATCTACGACTTCATGCTCGAGAACACCGATCCTCAGTACGTCTTCTTTCAGATGGACGTGTACTGGGCTTGCATGGGACGCGTTTATCCCGTGGAGTACTTCCGCAAATATCCCGGCCGCTTCACCCTTCTCCACATCAAGGATCACCTTGAGCTGGGCGAGAGCGGAATGGTCGGATTCGACGCTATCTTCAATAACGCCGAGACAGCGGGGATGCAGGACTTCATCGTGGAGCTTGAGGGCTACACCAACGGAGACTGGAAGGAGAGCATCAAGATGTGCGCCGACTATCTCCTGAAGTCTGATTTCGTCAAGGAGAGTTACGCCAAGTAGCTTATCGCTCTAACCACGAACAAGGGCCGCCCCGAAAAGGACGGCCCTTATTTATTAATAATGTCTCAACGGCTTAAAGAAGGTCGTGGTCTATTGACAGGACCTTGACTGGGCCGAGGAGGCCGGAGCTCTGGAGCTCGGAGTTCTTGTCGAGGTAGGTGGATGTCTGGAAGGTGAATCTCTCCGCCTCAGGAATCGCTTCCTTCTCCCCGATCAGGCGGTTGCGCCAGCAGTTGACGACCTCCACCTCGAGAGTGTTCGCGCCTTCTTTAAGGGCAGATGTGACGTTGAGTCTGTAAGGCGCCGTCCAGACACCGCCGACATATTCTCCGTTAACCTTGACCTTAGCCATAACCATCACTTCCCCTAGGTCGATATATACCTGGGAGTCAGGTATTTCCGGGATACTAAAGGTGTTGTTATAGGTCGCTGTGCCGGAGAAGTACTTGATCCTGTAGTCTTCGCTGAGAGTCCAGTCGGTAAGATCTCCGAAAGTGACAGTCCCCTCGGGCGCTCCCCTTCCCTCCTCGAAAGCCACGCTCCAAGGCGAGGATATCTCGGCCAACACTGTCTCCCCGGGATAATTGGATCCCTCTCCGGAAGCCTTCGCCGGGCTTCTGAACACGATGAAGGAACTCTCGTAGGGTTGGAGTACCAAAGGTAGTTCCGTGACGCCTGAGATGACCTTGAATTGAGGCATAAGACGTACCTCGGCGGTCAGTGGATTCCACAGCTCGGGCCGCTTGCCGGCGATCCTGAATAAACCGTCGAATGAGATCGGCTTGTCTCCCTGGTTGGACACGAAATAGACCTCCCCGCCCGGATTGGTGAGGTGGATGAACTGAAGCGGCAGACCGGCGGTAGCGCTGACGAAATCGGGAGATATGCCCTTGTCAACGAATACCTGTTCAAGACTGGCGTCAGCATAGACACGGCCCTTACCGAAAGTGACATAGGCGGCAGAGGAGTCGGAAGGCCGCCACATCTTGGTGGCGATCTCCTGGACGCGCGCGTCGGCATCGGGATAGCCCGCGAGGCTCGGGGACCTCTTTGGCTCGGGTCCGAGGATCACAAGGCCCTCTTTGACGAGGCCCTCGATCTTCCCGAGCAGCTCGGGACGGATTGTCTCGAGGCGGGGCAGGACCAGGACTGAATACTCCATCCCGCTCTCCAGGACGAGCTTGCCTCCCTTCACCTTGGCGCCCATCAGAACCTCGGCGTTGACGTAGTCATAGGAATACCCGTCCGGGATCTCAGGGTCGCGGACACCGGTCATCTTCGGGGCGTCCTCTCCGATGAAATAGGCCACGTCGGCCACATAGCGGCCCTGCTGGAGCATGTAGTTGCAACGCTTCAGGTAGGCGCTGAAAACGTCCATCTGCGAGAACCATGTGTTGTTTCGATTGAACTCGTTGCCGAACCAGGCGTTGATCCCGGGTACACGATCGTCAGGCTGCTGGATGTAAAGATGCATCAGTGAGGCGTTTATGCCCTCCGTAAAGAAGCGGTCACCCCGTTGCTTCATTTGGCCGGGATACTGCGAGAAGTCGGGGCCTCCGCAGGTGAAGCTCTCAGCCCACACTTTCTTTTTACCGTAGATATGACCGCAGGAGGAAGCGACGCGGTTCTCAATGTCACCGAGGTCCCCGAAACTCCAGAACTCTCCAGCGATCTCGTCGGACTGGCCACCATACTGCAGGAACTCGCCCGGGAATCCCCAGTGACCATAGTTCTCGAGCCATGTCGTGAGGCCGTGCTCATTACTGATCTCACGAAGACCCCCGACATAATTGTAGGACACCTCGTCCGCGATGAGGCGGCGTAGGTCCCAGAGGAAGCGGTCGGAGATGTCGCGGCTACCCACAACCACGCCGCTGAGAACAGGGATATACGGCACGGGATCATAACCGTACGCGGCCTTGAAGTCCTCGACGAGGTTGTCAGTCCAGTTCTGGCCGCCGGTCTCGTAACTGTCCTCAACGACTATCTTGAAGGTCTTCCTGTCCGCGGCCGGGATCCTCTCGAGGATCTTGCCAAGGTAGTTGTCGAAATGTGCCCTGATGTGCTCCTTGCTCATCTTGTCGGTCTCCAGTCCGCTGCCTTCCACGGGCGCGGGGGCATCCATCGAGCCGGTGGGCAGCATCGCGGAGCGCATGACCACCCATTTCCCTTCCGGGACATCCCAGGTGAGGGTGCCGTCCGCGGCCATAAATTCAGAGATGTCCAGCACCTCAGAGGCCTGTAGGACATCGCCGTCGTCGTCTGGCTGGTCGCGCCAGAGGTAAGCGTCCCACATCGGATGCGGTGTCTGCCACATCTTCGCGAGGCTCTTTTCAGGATATCTCTCCACCATCGGGACATCTGACAATGTCACAGAGGCGATGACCCCGGGATTGTCCACCTTTATCACGAACTCGTCCCCGACTGTCTCCGGAATGGATATTATCACTGGCGCGTAAGGGTCGAAACCAACGTTAACCGCGTCGTTGCTCCTGTCTATCCCAAAAGAATCAATCTTCCTCAGTACGCCGTTCTCCCTGACATACAACTCAGCCGTAGCGGTTCCAAGGGCGTGTACTGGCTGCACGAGAACCGACTTGACAGAAGCCGGCGTGGCTGACTTGAGAACAATCTCCCTGTCCTTCGAGAAGTCGCCTATGGATTTGAACTCAGCCGTCCCCTCGTGGAGCGGGAACGCCAGTACCCTGACGTCCTGGGCGTCCTCGCCTACCTCTGGAAGTACTCCGCTGTAGGAAACGGGTCCGGTCAGGACGACCGTGGAATTGCCGAGGTAACGCATCGCCTGGGAGGGCTTAACCCAAGGGCCGCCGCTCTGGCTCCAGCCGGGGCAGTTGAACAGACCCACCTCAATGTCTAGGTCGCCGGCCGTCTTGAACATCGTGTGGAGTATCTCCCACCACTCGTCGGTGAACATCCTGACCGGCCCCTGCGGCACACCTTGGTCTTCCCCTATCATACCGATCTGGACACGTGTTATCCCGGCCTCCTTCATCGTCTGGAGGTCCTTCACGACACCTTCCTTTGACATGTTCCCGGCTATCCAGTACCAATAAACACCTGTCGGCTGGCTCGAGGGAATGTCCTTGAAACAACTCTCCATCGTCGCCATGCCATCCCTGGCGCAGGCGGCCGCCAGGAACAGCGCCGCCAAGGCGGCCAATCCTCTTGTAAGTGTCCTCTTCATGCTGTGTGTATATTGTGCACTCTAATTTAACAATTATTATTATATTTGAGAAATCGCTATGCCGCATGGGAAAAATCATTCTGAAAAACATAACGCTCGACGACAAGCCCTCTGACATAAGGATAGAAGGCGGCGTCATCGCTTCCATCCGTCCACACGAGGGAAGCCTGCCAGCCCCCGATGGCCACGACGTGGTCGACTGCGCCGGTAAAGTGGCTGTCCCGGGCTTTGTCAACGCCCACACACACGCCGCCATGAGCCTTCTACGGGGTATCGGAGAGGATATGGTACTCCAGGATTGGCTTGACCACATCTGGGCCATCGAGTCCCATCTTGACGAGCATTTCGTCTACCACGGGACTAAAGTGGCGGCCCTGGAGATGGCCAAGACCGGAACCACCACATTCAATGACATGTACTGGCTTTCCCCTATGGCCAGGAAAGCCGCTGAGGAGACAGGAATCGGATGCCTCGTCTCATATGCTTTGCTGGACAATTTCAACCCTGAGACCGCCGAGCGCCAGAAAGACAGCTGCATGGCCATGTTCGACACTGTAGGGACGTGGGACTCCAGATCAAAGTTCGCCGTTAGCATCCACTCCGTCTACACTGTCAGCGAGTCCCTTATCCTATGGGCCGCGGAGTTCGCCAGAAAAAAAGGCTTGAGGATCCACGTCCATATAGCCGAGACCGAGAAGGAAGTTATTGACTGCAAGGCCTCCCACGGCGGGTTAACACCCGTTGAATATCTCGACTCTCTCGGCGTGCTGGGGCCTGATGTCATAGCCGCCCACACTTTATGGCTATCGGATAACGATGTGAGGATACTCGGCGAAAGAGGTGTGAACTGCGTTCATAACATCAATTCCAACCTGAAACTCGCCTCCGGGTACAAGTTCCTGTGGAAAGAGCTCTCGGACGCCGGGGCGAACGTATGCTTAGGGACCGACGGCTGCGCCTCATCCAACAATCTGGACATGCTTGAGGCGATGAAGACCTGCGCCATAACCCAGAAAGCCTGGAGGAATGACCCGACAGCGCTGCCTCTGGACTCCCTGCTCGAGATGGCGACTGTTAACGGCGGCAAAGCGCTTGGATTGAAGACCGGCAGGATCGAGGAAGGATGGGACGCCGACATCCAGATCGTGGACACCGACAGCACCTTCTTCCTATCCCCCGGGCCGTTCTTGGCAAACTACATTTATTCAGCCCACAGCGACAGCGTCGTCTCGCTCATCGCGGGAGGAGAGTTCGTGATGAGGGACAGGAAGGTGCCGGGAGAAGAGGATATCCTTAGAGCCGGACGTGAAGAGCTTCGTTTAATCGAGAGATACAGATAATTTTATTCATTGATATGGATTCAAGAGTCGCGAGAATACATCAGGCCGCCGATTATGTCAAATCGGTCATCGGCGACCGTCAGCCCGTGGTCGGGATTGTGCTTGGTAGCGGGCTGGGAAAACTGGCTGACGCTGTTAAGGACCCGATTGTCATCCCTTATAAGACAATCCCTGGCTTCCCTGTCTCGACCGCGATCGGGCACAAGGGTAATTTCCTGGTTGGCGAGATCGGAGGCAAGCAGGTCATCATGATGCAAGGGCGCATCCATTACTATGAGGGATACCCGATGGAGCTGGTCACGCTCCCGACCAGAGTGATGAAGGTGCTGGGAATCAAATATCTCTTCGTCTCCAACGCCGCCGGAGGCGTCAATTATGACTACCATGTCGGGGACCTTATGATAATCAAGGATCATATATGCCTGCAACCCAATCCGCTGATCGGACCTAACATGGATGAGTTCGGTCCCCGTTTCCCCGACATGACAAGACCGTACGACCCGGCTCTCATCGCCAAGGCGGAGGAGATAGCCGCGGAAATGGGAGTCAAAGTCCACAAGGGCGTTTACTTCGGAGGGACAGGTCCGACCTACGAGACCCCCGCCGAATACAAGTACATCAGGATCATCGGGGGCGACGTCACAGGAATGTCCACGATTCCCGAGGTCATCACCGCGCGTCACTCTGACATCCCGGTTTTCGGGATGTCTGTGGTGACCAATGAGGCTCACGATGATTATGCCCCGGACTTCAAGAATGACGGCGAGGCCGTTGTGAAGGCGGCCGACGCCGCGGCGGACAGGATGTGCGCTATTTTCGTCAAGCTGATTGAATCACTTTAATTTTTTACATAACATGTTTAAGTATATTAATATCATATATTTCGTGTTCGCCATCTTTATCATCGCTTTCGGTGTCACGGTTTTGGTCACAGGCTCTGGCAAGCTATGGGCCAATATATGTATCATATTGATTGGTTTGTATTTCCTCTACCGCGGGATAGCCGTCACGGTCAACAACGCCCGCAGACGGGAAAGGGAGAAGTACAACTCATAGACGCGGCCGGAAATGGACTACGGGTTTTTCAGGGTTGCGGCCGCTGTCCCTCGTGTCAAGGTCGCCGATGTCGAGGCCAACAAGACCGCGATAATAACCATAATCGACAAGATTGAGGCGGAGAGGGCCTCGCTCGCCGTCTTCCCCGAGCTTTCGGTCACAGGATACACCTGCCTCGACCTGTTCTCACAGGATATCCTCTTGAAAAAGGCGGAGGAGGCCGTGAAGATGATTGCCTGGCACACCAGGGGGAAACATGCCGCGGTGGTTGTCGGCGCCCCTGTCCGCTGCCGCGGGAGGCTGTACAACTGCGCCATCGTGATACGTAACGGGAGCGTCAAAGGGATAGTCCCCAAGATCTACCTGCCCACTTACGCCGAGTTCGACGAGGGGCGCTGGTTCGCGTCGGGATCAGACTTCCTCTCCCCCACCAATTTCGCTTCGGGCTCCTTTGTGGACGACGGCCGGGATTATTATCGCGACGGCTTCGACTCGGTCATCAAATACGCCGGAGGGCGTTGCAACATATCCCCTAACCTCCTTTTCACAATAGGGACAGCAACCTTCGGGATCGAGATCTGCGAGGACTTCTGGGCACCCATCCCCCCGTCCTCCTTCCTCGCCCCTTCGGGAGCGCAGATAATCGTCAACATCTCCGCGTCCAATGAGGTGGTGACCAAACACAAGCAGCGTGAGGAGCTGATATCCAACCAGTCGGGGCGCACCGTCTCCGGCTATGTCTATTGCTCGGCGGGCTACGGCGAGTCCACGATGGACACCGTTTACGGCGGTTCCTCCATGATTTGCGAGAACGGCCGTCTCCTCGCCGAGAACGAGCGTTTCCAGATGGATGACTCGGTTATCTACGCCGACATCGACGTCGGCCGCCTTGACATCCTCCGCCAGAAGAAGAACTCATTCCGTGGCATGGCCCCGGACGGGACATCCGCCTGTGAATATTCGAATCTATATTCAAACTACGACCTCGGCGCTCCAGCCCCCACCGACTTCGAGGAAAGGCTCTACCGCCATGTCGAGAGGCACCCCTTCCTTCCGGAAGGCGACCCTGCCCAGGTGGCGGCGGCCTCGAAGGAGATTCTTTACATACAGTCGACCGGCCTGGCGGCGAGGATGGAGCATATAGGCTGCCAAAGGGCCGTGATCGGCATCTCAGGTGGTCTGGACAGCACCCTCGCGCTTTTAGTCACGGCTATGGCCTTCGACAGGCTCAAACTTGACAGGAAAGGTATCATCGGAGTGACCATGCCGGGACTCGGGACCACCAAACGCACCAAATCCAACGCAGTGGACCTTATGGAGGCCCTCGGGGTGACCTCGAGGGAGATCTCCGTCGTGCCGGCCGTGGAACAGCACTTCAAGGACATCGGCCACGACCCTACGGTCATGGACTCCACCTACGAGAACGCCCAGGCCAGGGAAAGGACACAGATATTGATGGACATGGCGAACCAGGAGAACGGTCTCGTGATCGGCACAGGTGACCTCTCGGAGCTTGCCCTCGGCTGGTGCACCTACAACGGGGACCATATGTCCATGTACGGGGTCAACGCCTCAGTGCCAAAGACTCTGATCAGGCATCTGGTCCGCTGGGCCGCGGAGAACGTGTTCACCGCTCCGGCTCCCAGGGATGGAAGGAAAGCCTCTGAGATACTCATCGACGTGACCGAGACTCCCATTAGCCCTGAGTTGGTCCCAGCCAACGAGAAAGGTGAGATCAATCAGAAGACGGAGGATCTGATCGGCCCGTACGAGTTGCATGACTTCTTCATCTATAATTTCATGCGTTACGGGTATTCCCCGTCAAAGATTTTCTTCCTGGCTTGTCACGCGTTCGGCAATGAGGGGACGGCGGCAAGTACTGCCCCGGACTCTCGACGCTTCGCGCCCTATCCGGGTAAATGTTCGTCCGGGGCAGTCTTGCCGCAGCCGCATAACGCGCCCTATCCGGGTAAATGTTCGTCCGGGGCAGTTTTGCCGCCGTCGCGTCCAGGCGAGACTTATGACAAGGGGACGATACTTAAGTGGCTGAAGGTTTTCTACAAGAGGTTCTTCTCCCAGCAGTTCAAACGTTCCTGTATGCCCGACGGCCCGAAAATCAGTGTCGTGAGTTTCTCTCCAAGAGGGGACTTCCGCATGCCCTCCGACGCCAAGGTCAAGTTATGGATGGATGAGTTGGAGCGACTATAGCTGTTTACTCAGCCGGCGGACCACTCGTTCGACATCGCTTGCCAAGACTGTACCTTTGATGCAGACCACCGACTGGCCGTACATTATGATGATAAGGTCAGAAACATGTTCACCATCATCGGATACTTGACCGAACGTCTCATCGAACACTTGCCCACCTGTCTTATTGCTAAGGATTAGATTATCCTTGATAATAGACTTATTTACAGCTGTTTCTATTTCTTCACGAAGGCCCGGTTCAGCTTCGCTGTACTCGAGTATGTAAACTGTGTTCACCCGCCTGAAAGCCTTTGCTACCTTTCTCGTCCACTCATTTCCTGCCCTCCCTACCGTCTTGCCCATGGTCATCGCCAGTTTCCCCAACTTCATCAGAGACACGTTTCCGCGTCCTTCATATTGTTCCATCAAGGAGACAATGCTATCGAAGCATTCCTGATGACTTGAACTGACGACAATAGCGATGTCCGCTTCCTGGCCAGCCACGGGGATGACCGACACAAACAAAAGCGCGAGCAGCGGCGGCAATGACTTCCAGTTAACCATTATTGAATAAGAATCACTAATATAATGATTATCTCGTCTCTTTGGCAACGGTCACAATAGCATTCTCCACATCCTCGCGTCTCATCAGGCCGTCAATGCTGATGAAGACGGTCTCATCTCCATGGAACGCGGTAAGGATCAAGCCCTTGAGGAAATCATTATCCCCTATGGAGAAGATATTGACTTTCTCTCCCTTGCTCTTGACTTCCAGCAGAGTCTCGAACTTCTTGCTTCCGACAACCTTGCTGACATCGTGGAATATCTTGTCGGCAAGATCCTTGTCTTCGGTCTGCAACATATAGAAGCCAGTCATGGACTTTATCATGGGCGCGAGATCCACTCCGGTCTCATCAATGCTGATCTCAGGCAATTTGCCGATCATCTTGAACATCGCGGGAGAGATATAGACAGCAGTGACTCTCTCATCGTCAGAGTACTTTTGGTACAACCCCTTATAGTCCTGGGCCTTCAGGGCCAAGGTTGCCATAAAAGCGAGCGTGATAACAATTATCTTTTTCATCGTTTATCCTTTTTATTACTAATATTCATCATTGACAGCGCGAAACACTTCGGTCGGTTTCCGGAGGATATCCCTGCTTTTCCCGACGGATTTCACGCTTACTTCCACACTGTCTGAAAATCCCATCAAAGTTTTCTCTAGCATCGCGTAAGCGAGTGCCGGATCATCGAAAGTGTCCTCAAGGGGTTTGTCACGATTAAGCCAAGCGAAACCGATGCCACTGATAATAAGAAGTGACGCGGCGATGCCGACAACACGTCCGGTTAACTTGTGGGACCAAATCCCCTTCGACCGGAGATTGGACTCTAGATCCACTGGAACTGGAATGCTCTCATCCAGTGATATCCTCTCCAGATCTTCCAAGCTTAGTTTCTCTATTTCATCTATTGTCTTCATATTCCATCATCCTTCTCAAATTCTTCCGGGCGTTGCTTAACTTAACCCTGACATTGACCTCGGACAGTCCTGTCCTACTGGCGATATCACTAAATGGGAGATTCTCGAACACTCTCATTTCCAGGACTTTCTTTTGCATTGAAGGAAGCCTTGCCATGCAGGCCCTAATGTTACCGATGTTCTCCTTGCCGAAAATGAAACG
This sequence comes from uncultured Bacteroidia bacterium, assembly GCA_902797035.1. GTDB lineage: Bacteria > Bacteroidota > Bacteroidia > Bacteroidales > UBA932 > Cryptobacteroides. Next base: position 88,986 of record CADBRH010000035.1, read on the forward strand.
GTCGAGATCAGCCTCCGGATCAGGGAGAGCAGTGAATATCTCTTGAGTGGGAATCACTGTCTTTGAACACGAGCGGCTCCTTATCCTGTCCAGGCAAATATTCCTGATAGAGGTTATGCCGAATGCCGCCGGATTCTTTATGCCGCCAAGACAAGAGCGGAGTTTCCATAACCTGGTGAACAAATCCTGCACGGCATCTTCGGCGTCCTCCCGGGATTCAAGGATATAGTAAGCCACCCGGTAGAACCTTCCCGCCAGCGGCAACCATAATCCATTGAATTCTTCAGCACTCACGACAATCGCTCGCTAATCCATAATCCTGTTCACGTCCTTCATTCGGACAGTGCCTCTGATACAGATGAGTGTACCGTCTCCGGGAACATTAAGAATAAGGTCCGTCAATTCATCGCCGTTCTCCGATGGTTCTCCGTAGATCCGCATTATCTCCCCGGAATCCTTCGCTTCCATGAGCAGCGATTCCTTATCCAACAGTCTGTCCAGTTTTGATACAAAACGATCCCGTACATCCGAAGGACAATCTTCATAATTGGCGATAGTGATCCTCTTTATGTTTCTCACTGCCTTCAATAAGGCCACGGTGTCATCGTCCAAATCGTGCCGGATAGCGGCCTTGATGACAGCCAGTCCCAATCCACCAATACTAATTACCTGAAAATCAGGATGCGTGGAGTACTCACTGACAAGTTGGTTAACGCGTCTGATACTCCCTTGATCCGAACTGACAGCGAAAGACGCCGAGCAAAACGACAAAGCAATGGTTAATGTGATTATGATTTTTTTCATCTTAACAAAATTAACATTTTTCCGGCATGCCAATCATAAAGACGGACATGCCGGAAAAATGTTACGATAAACCATGAAAAAAAATCATGGAATCAAAGAGAGCCTGTGATAGACGAGGCCGAAGCGACGTGAGGCCTCGCGGTCCAGAGCCTCGCGGTCGTCTGGATGCGCTATTGAGATCAAGGCCTTCGCCCTCTCCGCCAGATTCTTGTTACGGAGATACACGCAACCATATTCTGTGACAACATACTGTGTCTGAAAACGGGTTGTGACAACCCCGGCTCCGGGAGCGAGAGTGGGAACTATCTTCGCGCGGCCTTTGGCCGTGCGGGAGGGCATAGCTATGAAGGTCTTCCCTCCCTCGGAGAGCGAGGCGCCGTACATGAAATCGTGTTGGCCGCCAACGGACGAGAATATCATCTCGCCTATGCTGTCGGCGCAAATCTGCCCTGTGAGATCCACCTCGATAGCGGAGTTTATGGCCACGGCGTTGGGATTCATCCTGATCAGTGACGGGTCGTTTGTAACACCAACATCATAGAACACGCAATCCTTGTTGTGATCTATGAACTCGTACATTTCCTTGGAGCCGAGGGCCAGCGATGCCACGCTGCGGCCAGGCTCGTATTTCTTTCTTGAATTATCTATCACCCCGGCCCGCATCAGGCGGAAGACACCGTCGGTCATAGCCTCGGTATGGAGTCCTAGATGGCGATGTTCCATCAGGCCGTTCAATGTGGCGTTGGGAATGCCACCGACGCCGATCTGGAGAGTCGCTCCATCAGGAATCTCGGCGGCGATATGGGCCCCGATGGCGGCCTCTATCTCTGTCGGCGGACCGAATCTCATGTCCACGGGAGGGTCATCGCACTCGATGGCGGCCGTGATGTCCGAGACGTGGATCATCGCCGTGCCGTAAAGATAAGGGATACTCTTGTTGACCTGAGCGATCACCACACGGGCGCTCTCGACAGCCGGCTGGGCGAGATCAGCGGAGATGTTGTAACTGCACCAACCGTTCTCGTCCGGAAGGGAGCAGTTTATGCAGGCCACGTCAATCGGGATCTCGCGCCTCCTGATCAAGGCCGGGAGGTCGCTCAGGAAGCCGGGGATGAGGCTCCCGAAGCCCTGGGCGACATACTGCCTCTGGTCAGCGCATAAAAACAGGCTGTTGACCACGAACGAGTCCCTGTACTCAGGCTTGCAGAACGGGGCGGGCCCTTTGGTCACATTGAAGCCAGAGACTATCTTCACGTCCCTGAGCTCGGAATAACGCCTCGCCAGGGCTTCCTGGATTATGACAGGGACCGAGGTGCTTCCCTGAAAGAACACCCAGTCGCCCGAACGTACCAGGCTCACCGCCTCATCAGCTGACACATACTTCATGATCGCTCCGCTTTCAGTTTGTTTTCCTCAGACATCAGTTCCTCGAACAGATCGAGACGCTCGTCCAGCTTGATGAAATCCTCGTCAGTGTTGAGCATCGACACGCAGACCCTCAATCCTTGCTGCTCGCTCCTCGTGGCGGTGAGTGTGATGGCGCAAACACCGCAGCGCATAAGGTTGTAGAGCAGCTCGCTACCCTTCATGCCCTTATAGCCGACAGTGTAGAAGAAACCGTCGCTCACATCCTGGTCAAGATCCTTGGCGTAAACGAGGGAGAACCCGTGCTTGAAGAATATCTCTTTGGACCGATGCGCCCTGCGGGCGTATTCCTTCATCTCCGTGACGAAATCATACTTGCCGCTCACTGACGCCTCCATCATCTCCGACATCGCGTTCTGCGCCGACCGGGAACACCCTGACGTGTTCACGTAAATGTAAGTCAGCACGAAATTGTCGCCGAAACGAGCCAAGCCATATCTCTCTTTGAGCTCAGGATACTCGCGCTCGTAAAGGTTCTTTGATATGGCCACAAGGCCTACCCTCTCTCCGGCGTAACTGAATATCTTGGATGCTGAGATCATTATCGCGTAATTATCGGTGTAGCGGGCGACAGTGGGCTGGAAAGGAGGATGGAAGGGCTTGGAGCGGTCCCGGCGGAAATCCATGCAGAGGTAGGCCATGTCCTCGAGAGCGATCACGTCGTGGCGGGTGCAAGCCTTCCCTATCGACTTGAGCTCCCCCTCTGTCAAGTTGACCCATGAAGGATTGTTGGGATTGGAGTACACTATCGCGCAGACCTTCCCGTCAGCCATCAACTCATCGAGTTTGGGACCGAGTTTGTCGCCCCTGTAATCATAGATGTCGAATGTCCTCGCCTCAAGTCCAAGGATCTTCGCCTGGAGGAAATGCGACGGGAAACCGGGGCCGATATAGACCACGGCCTTCCTGCCCTCGTGAAGCTGGCTGCACTCCAGAAGAAGATTGAAACAACCCTGCATCGACCCCACGGTCGGGATCACGCAATCGGGGAACACGTCTATCCCAACGAAAGCCTTGATGAATGCGGAGGCGTTCCATTTGAACTCGGGAATCCCCCCTGTCGGGGGATAGACCGCGGCGATACCGTAATCCAAGGCGAGTTTCTGCATATCCACACCGAACTGGGACGCCTTGATCCCGGGAACCCCGAACTCGAGATGGACGAACTTCTCGCCTGAAATCCTCTCGAGTTCCTGGGTGGCGTTGACACACTGCCTGATCGTGGCGCGTGAAATGTCCTTGATGTCCATCCCATGCAGGACATCGTCAAGGATAACCTTATCGATAATTCTCATTTCCTCAAGGTTTTAAATTCCATGAGACCCGCGTCGAAGGCGGCTATGTTTGAGGTGACGACCGCCTCTCCCTTGCGGGCGAACACCTCGGATATCCCCTCGCGAAGCTCGTCGGGGCCAAGTATCCCGAGCACACCGGCGGCCGCGCCGAGAAGGACCATGTTGGCCCCGCGGGGTGCCGCCGCGGAACGGGCCACGGCGTCGCAGTCGATGGTCATAACGTTCGGAACCGACTGAAGATCAGCCATAACCTCCTCAATAGGAGGATAATCGGGGATATTCACGAAAGGGTTAGAGCTGGTGACGATCCAACCGTCCTTCGAGAGCCAGGGAAGGTAGCGGAGCGCCTCCATCGGCTCAAGGGAAAGGATCAGGTCACACTCCCCTTTCGGGATGAGGTCACTGAATATGTCGCCGGTAGAGAGACGGAGATGACTCTGGACGTCACCTCCCCTCTGGCTCATCCCATGAACCTCCGCCTGCTTCAGGGAAAGGTCTTCCCTTAAGGCAGCCCGGCCTATCACAGTGGCGATCGAGAGAATACCTTGTCCTCCGACGCCGGAGAGTATGATGTCTTTTTTCATATTCAAGATTTATTCTTCAAAACGGCGTGACGCTTCGCGGTCTGAATACATTCACGGCGGCAGATGACCACCGACACGCCATGGTGGTTGATCTCCTCCTCGATTACTCTCTCCATCTCGGGATAATTCTTAGGAAGAGGGATAATAGTCCTAATGTGGGACGGATCCACGCCCAATGCCTCGCATATAGCCTCCAATTTACCTGTCCCGGCCGAATCCTGGCCACCGGTCATTCCCGTTGTGAGATTATCTGAGATACAAAGGGTTATGTCAGCGCCAAAGTTGACGGCGTCCAACAGACCTGTCATTCCGCTGTGGGTGAAGGTTGAGTCGCCGATCACGCCGACCGAGGGCCAGACACCGGAATTCGCGGCACCGATGGCCATGGTGAGGGAGGCGCCCATCTCGACGCAGGAATGGATCGCGTGGAAAGGCGGCATGTAGCCAAGAGTATAGCAGCCTATATCGCCGAACACCCTGGAGCCCTCATACTTACGGAGGACGTTGTTCAAGGCGGTGTAAAAGTCCCTGTGTCCGCAGCCCTGGCAGAGAGCCGGAGGACGTGGTACAGTGGTCTTGGCGACCTGATAAACCTCCGCGGTACCGAGCCCGAGCGCCGCTCTCACAAGGTCCGGATTCAGTTCCCCGGTTCGTGGCAGTGTGCCGTCCAAGCGTCCCTTCACCTTTATTAAACCGTTGCCTTCGGCATCATCGTAAAGCAGGCCTCGCAGTTTCTCCTCGACAAGGGGCTGGCCTTCCTCGATAACGAGAACCGTCTTACAAGTCACGGCCATCTCCCGCAGGAGAGAAATGGGGAAAGGATACCTTGTCACTTTCAGGACCGGATAAGGGCAACCATCCGGGAAATTCTCCATCAGATAATTGTAAGCGATGCCGCATGTCACGATACCGAGGCTGTGATCCGGCCCGTCAGTGAGATTATTCCTTGGAGACATCTCGCTGTCTTCACGGAATTTAGCCTGATCCTCAGCGAGTTGTTTGACTTTTGCCTTGGATATTCCAGGAAGTGTCACCCAGAAACGCTCAATGTCCTTCGGTGGGAAGCGCATCGGGTTCTCCGCCCGGACGGGGCCCTCTGTGACCAAAGCGCGGGAATGGGCCATCCTCGTGGTCAATCTCATCAGGACCGGGATATGGTTCTTTTCGGAATAATCGAAGGCCTCCCCTGCCATCTCATAGGCTTCCTGCTGGCTGGATGGCTCGAAACAGGGCATCATGGCGAAATCGGCGTAGAAACGGGAGTCCTGCTCGTTCTGGGAGGAATGCTGGGAGGGATCGTCGCACGCGGCGACAACGAGACCTCCGTTCGCGCCAGTCACCGCCGAATTCACAAAGGGGTCGGCGCAGACATTCATTCCCACATGCTTCATGCAGACGAGGGCCCTTTTGCCAGCGTAGGAGACACCTAGGGCGGCCTCCATGGCGGTTTTCTCATTCGCGCACCATTGACTATGGATTCCCCTCTCCTTGGTCAGGGGATGTGACTGGATGTATTCGGTGATCTCTGTGGAAGGTGTTCCCGGATAGGCGTAGACACCGGACAAACCGGCGTGCAAAGCGCCCAACGCGAGGGCCTCGTCGCCCAGAAGGAGCTTCTTTTCTGACATCGTTAATAGTTTTCGTGATATTCCGGTCTTAAGTTACAAAATATCCGGAATAACCCAAAAAAATCTTTCACTTTTGAAGGGATCTCGCGGTATCAGAAAGACTTGAAAACGGGAAATGTTTTAGGTGAGATGGAATGTGTGAGCGATGTCTGAAGCATTCTGGCCGAGTGGATGTCGGTGCCGGCGAAGTCATAATAACCTGACTTCAATAACGCCTCGGCCACTTTCCTGACGGAAGGGCCATAATAGCCCGCTAGAGAGAAAACGTTGAGCTGGAAAAGGATGTTCATCCCTTTCAAGCGGTCATAATCCCTTGAAGTCATATAGACATACCTCTCCGGATGAGCCAGGACAGGATAGTAACCGTTGGACTTCACTTTCTCAAGAATATCATGGAACCCGTACGGCGGAGTAAAGTAGGAAGTCTCGACAAGAAGATGGTCCCCATTTGGCCCCATGGTAAGGAAGTCATTATCCTCCAATCGTTTCTCGAACAGGTTGTCTATCATGTTCTCAGCTCCGAGACGCAATTCGACACTACCCTTGTAAAACGACCGGAAGCGTTCGAAACGCGTCTTAAGGTCAGCGGTGGTGTTAGGGAAATCCTCCATGATGTGGGGGGTGAGCCAAACTCTCCTGACACCAAGCTCCTCATAACGGGCGAGGATCTCCAAGGACTCCTCTGTCTCTTGAACACCATCGTCAACACCCGGAAGGATATGCGAGTGGCAGTCGGTGAAACCATCAAAAAGACCGGAGGATAACAACGATTTTGAACGCGAGAAAAGACCCATCTTATCTGATAATATTCAAGAAAACAGTGATGACGCCTGTGTTTATTATGTCCACGAACATGGCGCCGACAACTGGGACGATTATGAACGGGTTGACAGCGAAACGGTATTTCAGGCAGACGGCGGACATATTAGCCATCGCGTTTGGAGTGGCGCCCAAACCGAAGCCGCAGACGCCGCTCACAAGGACAGCCGCGTCATAATCCTTGCCGAGCGCGCGGAAAGCGACGAGATACGAGAACAGCGCCATGAACAGTACCTGGGCGAGCAGGATGACAAGCAACGGCACGGCCAGTCCCGCGAGCTCCCATAGTTTGAGTGTGGCCATGGCCACCCCAAGGAACACCGAGAGGCAGATATCCCCAAGAGAGATGATTTTATCTATTCTCAACGCCTCGCCGCCGTCGGAGAAAACCTCGACGATATTCCTGATCAGGCAAGCCGTGATAAGGGCTCCGAAATATGTCGGGAAGGTGATTCCAGTAAGGGCAAGAGCTTTGCTGAGGCACATCCCGCCGGCCATCGCTATAATCAAAAGATACACGGCCCTGGTGTAGTCCCTGAACGATTTCTCACCTGACTGGGGACGCTCGCGCTTAGACTCTGGTGAGGCCTCGCTTCCCTCGAGCGCCGCGGCGACATCATCAGACCCCGACTCCTCGGCGAGACCGCGTCTTCGTATCAAACGCTCGGCGAGCGGACCTCCTATCATCGATCCGGCGATAAGACCGAATGTGGCACAAGCCATTGTTATCGATGACGCCCCTTGGAGCCCAAGACTCTCAAGAACGGGGGCGAAACCTCCCGAGGTGCCATGTCCCCCGCACATCGGTATGGATCCGGCGGCCATCCCGAGCAAAGGGTCAAGTCCCATAAGTCTGGCCGCCCCGACGGAAATGAAGTTCTGGCAAACAATCAGCGCGCCGACGAGAACAACCATCATCATCAGTGGCTTTCCGCCGCTTTTCAACGCCTTCATGTTGGACTGGAAGCCGACCGATGTGAAAAAAACCATCATGCAGATGTCCTTGATGGTACCGTCGAAAGAGAACTCCACTCCGGCCAGATAATAAGACGCCATGGTCAGGATGGAGACCAACAGCCCACCCGATACAGGAGCGGGTATGCAGAACCTCTTCAGGAAAGGAATCTTCCTTGTGAGAAACATCCCCAGCGCGAGGGCGGCGACACCTATCCCGGCGGTCTGGTACATGTCTAAAGAGATCGAGTGGAGCATCTTACTCTGTTTTGAAGCGTGAATATCGGAAAAAAATTTTAAATTTGTAACCCGTATTCAAATCAAGTCTCTTATGAAATACGGGTTCGACAACGGGAAATACATCAAAATCCAGTCTGAACGCATCAAGGAGCGCATAGCCGCGTTCGGTGACAAGCTGTACATGGAGTTCGGCGGCAAGCTTTTCGACGACTACCACGCCAGCCGCGTCCTCCCCGGTTTCGAGCCGGACAGCAAGCTCAAGATGCTCATGCGGATGAAAGACGACGCTGAGATCATCATTGTGATCAGCGCCCTCGACATCGAGAAAAACAAGGTTCGGAGCGATCTCGGGATAACCTACGACATGGATGTGCTGCGCCTACGGGACGAGTTCATGGACCGTGGCCTGAGCGTGAACAGCGTTGTCATAACCCATTTCAACGGCCAGTCAAGCGCCGAGGCCTACCGCAAGAGGCTGGAGAATATGGGGATCACCGTTTACTATCATCACACGATCGAGGGTTATCCCAACAATGTCGCCCTTATCGACTCCGACGAGGGCTTCGGGAAAAACGATTATGTCGTTACGAGCAAGCCTCTTATCGTCGTCACCGCGCCGGGGCCGGGCAGCGGGAAGATGGCCGTCTGCCTGAGCCAGCTTTATCAGGAGAACAAGCGGGGCGTCAAAGCCGGCTACGCCAAATTCGAGACCTTCCCGATCTGGAATCTCCCACTCACCCACCCTGTCAACCTGGCCTATGAGGCCGCCACCGCCGATTTGGAGGATGTCAACATGATCGATCCCTTCCACCTCGACGCGTACGGCGAGACAGCCGTCAACTACAACCGGGACGTGGAGATTTTCCCTGTGATGAACGCCCTGTTCGACGACATCTATGGATACTCCCCGTACAAGTCCCCGACTGACATGGGTGTCAATATGGTAGGGAACTGTATCAGCGACGACGAGGTCTGCCGGGAGGCCTCCCTTCAGGAGATCATAAGACGCTACTATAAGGCGCTTTGCGATTTCGCCGACGGGAAAGCTACCGAAAGCGAGGTGAGCAAGCTCGCCTTGCTGATGAAGAAAGCGAAAATCACCACGGCGTACCGTAAAACCACGGTCGCGGCCAAGGAGAGGCTGGAGGACGACGGTGTAGCCACCGCCGCCATCGAGTTGAGCGACGGCACCATTCTGACCGCAGCCACGAGTCCGCTGCTCGGGCCCAGCGCGGCGCTGTTGCTGAACGCCCTGAAGCATCTGGCCGGGATCGCGCACAACGTGAAACTGATCCCCCAGACCATGATCGAGCCCATCCAAAAGACAAAGGTGACCTATCTGCACGGACGTAATCCCAGATTGCACACGGACGAGGTCCTCGTGGCGATCTCCATGATGAGCCTTATCGACGAGAACTGCAAGATGGCCCTCGACCAGTTACCCAAACTTTTCGGGGCTCAGGTCCACTCCACCGTGATCCTGAGCGAGGTTGACCGCAAGACATTCAACAAGTTAGGCATAGGTTTGACCTGTGATCCTGTAAGAAGAAGAGTATCCATCAAACAACAAGAATATGAAGAATAGAATCATGAGAATCGCGGCCGTGGCTCTGGCCGCCCTCCTTCTGGCCGGATGTACCGGCGGTAAGGCCCCCAAGACCGTCTTCCCTAAGAAGCTCCCTGTCGGAGTACAGCTCTACAGCGTCCGCACCGACCTTGAGGCCGATTTCTACGGCACACTCAAAAAGGTCAGCGAGATGGGTTACACAGGAGTGGAGTTCTACGGCGAGTATTATGGCAACTCAGTGACCCAGGTCAAGCGCTGGTGCGTGGAACTTGGACTTATCCCCTTCTCGAACCATGTCCCTTTCCAGCAGATGATCGACGATGTCGATAAGGTGATCGAGGAAAACACCATCCTTGGGGTCCAGTACATCGTGTTCCCCTACATGGATGAGGCCAGCCGTCCCGGGATCGATCCGGAACAGTTTAAAGAGACTGTGGCTAAAATCGGCGAGGTCGGCGCCAAAGTACGCGAGGCCGGTTTCCAGCTTCTTTACCACAATCACGACTTCGAGTTCGTGACCCTCCCTGACGGGACTCTCGCTTACGACTATATCTTCTCGTCAAACGCCCGTGAGAACCTGCAGAACGAGCTTGACGTCTGCTGGTGCGACTACGCCGGCCAGGATGTGATCGAGACACTGCGCAGGTACGGGAACGGCGGCACCCCTGTTGTACACGCCAAGGACTACAAGCTTGAGGGCCACCTCAGCTCCGCGCCTTACGCCCTGATCGGTGTCAATACCGACAACTCGATGAAGGATGAGGGTGGCTGGTTCGAGTACAGGCCTCTCGGCTGCGGCCAGCTTGACATGGAAAAGATCCTTCTTACCGCCATGGAGACCGGCGCCCGCTGGATCTGCGTCGAGCAGGATGAGCCCAGCATGGGCTTGAGCCGTCTGGAAGGCATCCAGAAGAGCATCGAGTATCTTAAGGGACTTGACCTTATCTAGCGACTGCCGGGACGCTTACTTCCCGCCGATAATATCCGCCCGCCAGGTGACTCCGAGCTCGAAGTTATTCTTGCGGGCGGAATTGTCTCTGTAATAAACCGCGTGAAGGCGCAGGTTGTCTTTACTTAGAGGAAACCACTCCAGCCCGGCCCCGGCGTAGACATATTCGGTTCCGGGAGCGATCACCAGGTCATAGGCCCTTCCCTCGGAGTCGATGTTCCTCGCGTTGTTGAACTCATACCCACCTTTCGCGCAAATATTCCAGCGGCCGAGACTCCAGATGAACTTCGAGATGAATGACATGTCCCCGAACAGGAAGTCGCTCTGACCCAACCCCGCCCTGTTCATCACGTCCAGGTCAAGAAGGACGTTCCCGAAAAGGAAACGATTGCCGAACGCGATGTAGTTGACGAGACGCTTATCCTGGTCTTCAACGAGATTGGCGCTCCATATGGTGTTCCACCAAGGGGTGAAACGCCCGCTCCACGCGAGATTGTACGCGTAGATGCTCTGGAAGCCCAGCGATAGCGGAGAGTTGCACACTTGCGCGACGAGGCTCTGGTCATCCTTGAACTTATAAGTGGCCGAGAACCCGAAAGTGAAGCACTGGTAGATATTGTTGCAGAACTGGCTGTAGTAATACACGTCGATGGGCGCGGCGTCATACTCATATCCTCCTATAAGGACAGTCTGTTTCCCCGCCATAAGACTCCAACGGTCGTTGGCGTCCCAGTTGACATACATGAAGTCAGTGGCGTTGAACATATTACGCTCGTCAAAGACTTTCTTGTTGAGCCGCTGGCGGATGCGATAGCTGACATTCGGAGCTATATGGCCGAGAAGATGGAGATTAAGGTACTCCCCTATCATCTGGCTATTGTACTCACCGTCCTCAGTCTCCTGATGGAAAGAGGCGCGCATGTCCAGAAAGAACCTGTCCACTCCTCCCTGGGCGGACATCAGGACGGGCGCCCAGATAAGCAGGAACCCGACAACTAATTTCCTCATAACCTTTTTCAATCAGCGAAATCCATCTCGTCGAACAAGTATGAGGCACCGCCTATCTTGTCCACGACGAAGAGCAGGTAACGGATATCGATCGAGATGTTCCTGCATACTTCGGGGTCGAAGACAATGTCGCTCATGGTGCCTTCCCAAACCCGGTCGAAGTTGATTCCTATCAGATTGCCGTCGGCGTTTATGACCGGCGAGCCGGAGTTGCCTCCCGAAGTGTGGTTAGTGGCGATGAAACAGACCGGTTGGTCTTCATGACCGCCCTCGGCGTAAATGTCCCTCAATGCCTGCGGGATGTTGTAATCGAATATCTCAGGGTTATCCTTCTCTATAATTCCTTTCAGGGTGGAGACCGGCGCGTAGGTCATTCCATCAGCGGGGCTATAGCCCTCGACATGACCGTAAGCGACTCTCAACGTAAGGTTCGCGTCGGGATAGAAAGCCTTGTCAGGCTCGAATTCCATCTGGGCCTTCATGTAGTCCCTGTTGGCGAGACGGATCTTGGCGTTCGCGTCGGTGATGACCGGAGCCAAAGTCTCGGCATACCACACGTTGAAAGCGTCCTGAAGCTCATAGGCCGGGTCGGACATAAGCGCGTCCACATCATCCTTTGTGAGGGCGGACACCTTAGCCGCGCTGGTGAACACCGAGTTTTTGAACAGGTCGTCTTTCCAAGCCTCGACACTGCCGTAGGCTGAGAGTTTCTCCTTGAAATACTCAGGCTTGAAAGAGTCGTCCATATTCTTGTCGAAGGCGTCCAGCATGGCCACGAATATCTCCTCGTCGATAGGCTGGTAATAGTCTTTGAAAAAAGACTCGGCGGCTCCGGCGGCCGACCTGCCAGTCCTCAGCGTGTTAACCACATTCGAGGCGAACTGGAGGAGCTCGACCCCACGTATGGTCTCGGTGTAATACTCATAGGCGTGATAATAAGGGTTACGTTCAGCGTAATACTCGCCAATCTTATCAACAAGTCCCTCATACTTAGTTCCTTCCGCCCATTTATTGAAGCGAGACTCAAACTCCCGCTTGGCGGCCACGGTCTTCATCTTCTTGAGTCCCTTGACCTCTCCCTGCCATTTCTTCCACGCGTTGGAGATGCCGGCGTTCTTCGAGGAATACTGGATGCGGACAGCCTGGCTCTCACTCATGTGTTTTCTCTGGATATCCAGCCTCTTGGTACGGAGATCTATTTTCTGGGGATCGGAGACCTCCGCGACATATCTGACCTCCTCGGACATCACATATTCCTTGGTGCTTCCCGGACACCCGTAAACGAAGGTGAAGTCCCCGGGCTTGACGCCGGCGCGGGAGATTTTGAAAGACCTCTTGGGACGGTAGGGGACATTGTCCTCGGAATAATCCGCCGGCTCATTGTCTTTGTCGGCGTAGATCCTGAAAATCGAGAAATCGCCGGTATGACGGGGCCACATCCAGTTGTCGGTGTCTCCCCCGAACTTACCGATCGAGGACGGCGGCGCTCCCACAAGCCTCACGTCGCGGTATATCTTGTACACGAAAAGGAAATACTGGTTCCCGTAATACAAGGCCTCGACCGTGGCCCTTAGTCCTTTGCCTTCCCCCATCGCCGCTCTGATGATGGGGGCGGAGTTGGTCCTGACGACCGAGTCCCTCTGGGCCTCGGTCATTGAGGGGTCATAGCCTTTCAGGACCTCATCGGTCACATCCTCCATCCTCTGGAGGAAACTCACCGACAATCCCCTGTTCGGCAGTTCCTGGCTCCTGTCCATCGCCCAGAAACCGTCTTTGAGATAATCATGCTCGACACTGCTGTGCCGCTGGATGAAACTGTAGCCGCAGTGATGGTTCGTCAGCAAAAGTCCCTGGTCGGACACCACCTCTCCGGTGCAACCGCCCCCGAAGAGGACAACAGCGTCTTTAAGGGACGCCTGGTTGACACTGTAGACGTCCTCAGCCGACAGTCTGAAGCCTTTGGCCTGCATGTCAGCTATCCTTTGTGAGATAAGGACTGGAAGCCACATCCCCTCGTCGGCAATGGCGGAACCCATGGCGACCATAAGGATAAAAAAGGATAAAACGATTCTTTTCATCTCATTAACGGTGTTAAAGCACACAAAAATAAGAATTAATTGTATATTGTCAAGGATTAGATGGTTTTAGGCATGAACGGCACAGAGAGATTCACCAATTGGCTGAAGAATGTAATAAGCATCAACGACCAGATAGACACCGAAGTCGCGGCGGCGAAAATCAAAAGCGACATCTATTTCAGGGGGCCGAACGTGTGGATCCTCGCCTTCTCCGTGATAATCGCCTCGGTGGGTCTCAATATCAACTCCACCGCGGTCATCATCGGAGCGATGCTGATATCCCCGTTAATGGGTCCTATCATGGGTCTAGGGCTCGCCCTCGGAACCAACGACACCTCCCTCCTCAAAGGCAGTGTCAGGAACTTGCTGATCATGGTCATCGTCAGCCTTCTCGCGGCGTCGCTATATTTCCTGGTATCCCCTCTCAACCTGGTGAATCCCACCGAGTTGACCGCCAGGACCAGACCTACTATATACGATGTGCTTGTGGCCCTGTTCGGCGGTCTTGCCGGCATCCTCGAGAGCAGCCGCAAGGAGAAAGGGACAGTCCTCGCAGGAGTGGCCATCGCGACAGCCCTCATGCCTCCCCTCTGCACCGCCGGATACGGGATAGCTAAAGGCAACTCGGCCTTTTTCTTCGGGGCGATGCTGCTTTTCCTCATCAACTGCGTGTTCATCATCCTGGCGACCTATTTGATGACCAAGTATTTACGGTTCAAGGAGGCCGAGTACGCGTCCTCGGCCGCCGCCAGAAGGACAAGGACCCTAATGACCATCGCCATCATAGCCGTCATGGTACCGAGCCTCTGGAGCGCCACCCTCATGGTGATGGACAATAACTTCGAGAGGAATGTCCGCTCGTTCGTCGCCGACAACAAGAATTTCGGCCAAGGATATATTTACGATTATCACATCACTGAGGGCAAGGACAGGAAGGTGGAGGTGTTCTACGCCGGCAGGAAACTGACCGGGGAGGAGATGGAGTTCCTTTCGGAGTCCGCCATCTCTCACGGGATCCCGGCCGACAAACTCCAGATTAAAGAGAGGGATCTCGGGGACTCCGACAAGGCGACAGACCAGTTGCTCAAGGGCATCTACGAGAGGGCTGAGGATGAGATAAAGCGCAAGGACCTAAAGATTAAGGATTTGGAAAACGAGTTGTCCGAGATGAAAGGAAGGGATGTCAACTACCGCAGGCTCGCCAGGGAGATCCGTTACAGTTATCCCGAAGTGAATGACATAACAATAACCAAGGGAGCCGAGGTGGATGACAGTCTGAGGGTTAAAGACAGGACCGTTGTCCTTGCCGTGTCCAAGAGACCGATAGAGCCGTCCAGATTGAGGAAGGTGGAGGAATGGCTCCGCCTGAGGATGGAGGACACTACCGTTGTAGTCCACAATATCAATTATCACCATGAGTAATGAGTAAAAAGTGTCTGTTTATTCTTGTCGTTCTTCTCGCGGCGGTGGCATGTTCCTCCGGCAAGCAGGCCCTGAGCGTCACGGAAGACGATGAGATTGTTGATCTCGGCTACGAGAAAACCAGCAAGGATGCCCTGACCGGTTCCGTAGGTCAGGTTAAAAACAAAAACACCCGGGTGTACAACTCGATCTATGATTATTTCCGCGAGAAGGTTCCGGGGGTGGTCGTCGAATACTCCGATAGTCAGACGGCGAGAATATACATCCGGGGGTTGAACTCGATAAACAGTCCCACCGACCCTCTGTTCATCGTCGATGGCGTTGAAGTTGACGACATCTCGATGATAAATCCCTACGAGGTCGATTCCGTCACCGTCCTTAAGGACACCGACGCCGCCATGTACGGAGTCAGAGGCAATAATGGAGTGGTGATTATTAATTTAAAGAAATCGGTTAAATAGTTATTTTTTATTTCTTATCTTTGCCGTTCAAGTTGAACTAAATAAATCTTTATGGGTTTAAATGAAGAGACTGGTTGTTTTAGCGGCTTCGATCCTGCTCTGCACCCTTGCCCAGGCGCAAGAGGCTGACGATTCCGGCGCCGGCGCCGGGATTACCATCATTCCTAGGGTTGACGTCAACCCTGTGTTCCGAAACGGCGGCTACGATGAGGTGACTCTCGGCAATTCTTCACTTTACTCCCTCTTCGAGGGCAACATCTCTGACAAATTATCATTCAGCGTCTGCAACCACTGGCTAAGCGACGAGCCCAAGTACCTGTACCAAAACACTTGGCGCTCGGACGATGTTAACTGGTGCGACTGGGCTTACCTCGAGTGCGCCACGGGGAATTTTATCCTCACCGCCGGAAAGCAGGTGGTGACCTTCGGTGGTTTCGAGCTGGATAACAATGACTACGAGATCCACTGGGACATGATGTCCAGCCTGTACAACCACTTCCAGTGCTACCAGTGGGGTCTCAAGGCAGGCTGGATGAACGACTCGGAAAGCACCGGGATGTTCGTGCAGGCGGTCAGTTCCCCATTTGGCGAGAGGCCCTTTGACGCTATGATGTACTCACTTCAGTATCAAGGCAATTACGGTCCTTTGGGTCTTCTATACAGCTCGACTCTTTTCAAGGATTGCGACGATGAGTACCATTGCATGGTCTCTCTCGGCCACAACCTTGAGCTCGGCGACTGGAACATCAGCCTGGACGTCACCAATATGGTCGGGAACGAGTACTTCAACCTGCTCAAGGGAATAACCGCATTCACGACCGCGAACTACTCCCCCTCGGATAAGTGGGAGTTCATCGGACGCTGCGGCTACGAGAAGGTGTCGGCCTACAAAGAGCATATGATCTTCGGCGCCGCCGCCCACTGGTTCCCTTTGAGGGAGAGCCAGGATCTTAGGATTCACGCCGCGGCCGCGTATAACACCATGTACAAGAGCGCCTCCCTGACTTTGGGGGCCATGTTCTACCTCCATATTCCCAGAAGATAATGGGCGACAAGAGCGACATCATCATCAACATCGAGAACCTCTCGAAGTCTTTCGGTGACCATCAGGTTCTCAAGGACATTTCCCTGAATATCCGAAAAGGAGAGTTCGTCACACTGCTCGGCCCTTCAGGCTGCGGAAAAACGACTCTACTGCGTATGATCGCCGGTTTCCTCCAGCCGGACGAGGGTACCATCATGATGGAATGGGGGAAGAAGAACGGCAAGGAGGAATTCCGCGACGTGGCGGGAATACCTCCCCACCAGAGGCCGTTGAACACCGTTTTCCAGCGTTACGCGCTATTCCCCCATCTGGACGTTTACGACAATATCGCGTTCGGCCTTAAACTCAAGGGTGTTCCCAACGACGAGATCAGTTCAAGAGTACGGAAGGTACTGAAACTCGTGAGCATGAGCGATTACGAGGACCGGGACGTGGACTCCCTCTCCGGCGGACAGCAGCAGAGAGTCGCGATAGCGAGGGCTATAGTCAACAAGCCGAAAGTGCTGCTGCTTGACGAGCCCCTGGCCGCCCTTGACCTCAAGATGAGGCAGGACATGCAGATTGAGTTGAAGGAGATGCACCAGAAACTCGGCATCACTTTCATATACGTCACCCACGACCAGCAGGAGGCGTTGACGCTGAGCGACACTATAGTCGTGATGAACGAGGGAAGAATCCAGCAGATCGGGACCCCGACGGACATTTACAACGAGCCGGTCAACTCTTTCGTGGCTGATTTCATAGGAGAGAGCAACATCCTGAACGGCACTATGATAGAGGACCGTAAAGTCAATTTCATCGGGCACGATTTCGAATGCGTCGACGAGGGCTTCGGGGAGAATGTCCCTGTTGATGTCGTGATTCGCCCGGAGGACGTGTACATCGGCTACAAGCTTGATGGCGCGCAGTTCACCGGGACAGTCAAGTCCTGCGTGTTCAAGGGAATACATTACGAGATGTATGTGGACACCGACTCTGGCAACGAGCTCCAGATCCAGGACTATGACGCCTTCGAGCCGGGGAAGACTGTCCAGATGCTCATCCATCCGGACGACATCCAAGTGATGAGGAAAGAGCGTGTCGAGAACGTGATTGACTGCGTGGTCTTGAACGAGACCCGAGTCGAGATGTTCGGTGAGGAGTTCGAGTGTTCCCCCGTCAAGGTTCCCGAGGGCTTCGCCGGACGTCTCGAAGGCGCCCCGGCCAAGGCCCATGTCCAGTTCTCCAAAGTGGATCTCATGGACCACGAGGAGGAGGGAGACGCGAGCGGGGAGGTTTGGTTCATCCTTTACAAGGGCGACCACTACCACCTGACGGTTAAGACTGAGAGCGGCGGCCATATTCACGTCGACACGAATGACATCTGGGACAAAGGGGATATTGTCGGTATCAAGATACTCCCCGAGGACATCATTGTGGAGCTGAGCGATGAGCAAGAGAAGTAACTGGGCCATACCCTACCTGATATTCCTTATCCTGTTCGTGGTCCTGCCGCTGGTCCTGGTTCTGGTCTACGCTCTGCGGGACGGGAACGGAGGATTCACGCTGTCTAATATCACCAGGTTCTTCACCGACACCGACGCCCTCAACACTTTCGCCGTATCGGTTGAAGTGGCGATAGAGAACACCCTGATCTGCTTGCTTTTAGGATATCCGGCCGCCTATATCCTTGCCGACAGGAACCTAAACAAGTCGGCGGTTACGGTTATCCTGTTCATACTTCCGATGTGGATAAACGCCCTGATGAGGACACTCGCCACGGCGGAGTTGTTCAACGTGTTCGGGTTCACCCTCGGCAAGGGCACGCTCCTGTTCGGTATGGTTTACGATTACCTGCCGTTCATGATCTACCCTATCTACAACGTCCTGCTCAAGATGGACAACTCGTACGCCGAAGCCGCGGCCGATCTGGGGGCGACACCCTCGCAGGTGTTCCGTAAAGTCACACTCCCCCTCTCGATGCCCGGCATCTCGAGCGGTATCCTGATGGTTTTCATGCCGACGGTCAGCACTTTCGCCATCTCAGAGTTCCTGACCAACAACAAGATCAAACTGTTCGGAACCATCATACAGGAGAACATCAACTCATCAATGTGGAACTACGGAGCCGCGCTGTCGCTCATCATGCTGGTTATTATCGGTCTTACCACCATGATTCTTGGCGGTGACGAGAGAGAAGTCGAGGGAGGGACTATATGATGAGGAAATTTATAGCTAAAGCATACATCTGGATCCTGCTGGCGATCCTTTACGCGCCGATCATCTTCATCGTCGTGTTCTCTTTCACTGAGGCGAGGACATTGGGGAACTGGACTGGTTTCTCAATGGAGTTGTATAAGCACATCTTCACGGGTGGTGTCAGCGGAGGCGCGGGACTCATCGCCGCCATCAAGAACACCCTGATCATCGCCTTCGTGGCTGCCATCGTGTCCACAATGCTCGGAACCGTCTCAGCCATAGGAATATACAACCTGAAGGGCAGAAAAAGGAAAACTATCCAGCTCCTGAACAACATCCCGATGATCAATCCAGACGTCATCACCGGTGTCTCGCTTTTCCTGCTGTTCGTGTTCCTGCGTTTCTCGCAGGGTTATCTGACTGTCATCCTGGCCCACATTTCCTTCTGCACGCCATATGTCGTCCTGAACGTGATGCCGAAGCTGGGACAGATGAATCCGAACATTTATGAAGCCGCGCTTGATCTGGGAGCCACTCCCGCTCAGGCGCTGAGGAAAGTCCTGATCCCTCAATTGAGGCCAGGGATGGTATCCGGTTTCATACTGGCTTTCACCATGTCGCTGGCCGACTTCGCCGTGACTTTCTTCACGAGGGGGACAATCGGTTTGGAGACCCTGTCCACCTATATCTACGCCGATGCCCGAAAGGGTGGTTTGACTCCCGAGCTAAGGCCCCTTATGACATTGATATTCATCACTATTCTAGTCCTTCTCATCATCATGAACGTGAGACAGGCAAAGACACGGGACGAGAAAACAAGCATAATCTCATAGAATGAAAAAGACACTCAGTATCATGGCGGTGGCGCTGATTCTCACCGCCTGCGCGGCCGACAGGGAACACATCCTTAAGGTCTATAACTGGAGCGATTACATCGACGAGGCTCTTGTCGAGGAGTTCGAGGAGTGGTATGAGGAGCAGACCGGCGATTTCGTGAAAATCGTCTATCAAACTTTTGATATCAATGAGACGATGCTCTCAAAGATCGAGAAAGGTCATGAGGATTACGACGTGGTCTGTCCCTCGGACTATATCATCGAGAGGATGGTTCGGGACGATCTCGTCATTCCCATCGAGATGGACTTCGGGGAAACTCCCAACTACATTGAGGGTAGTCTTTCGCCATACATCACATCATGCCTGAAATCGTTGGTCACAGGCGACAAAGACGCCAGCGACTACGCTGTGGGATATATGTGGGGCACGACCGGTTTCATCTACAACACCAAGTATGTCGATCCGGAGGACCTGCGCACATGGGATGTGCTTCGTAACCCCAAATACGCCGGGAAGATATTCGTGAAGGACGCCGCCCGGGACGTTTACAGCCAGGTTATCCAGTATTTGAAAAAGGACGAGATAGCGGCCGGGACGGTCACCCGCGAGGAGCTTTTGGCGATCCCCTCCAAAGAGAACGTCGACCTGGTCGAGAATTATCTGATGCAGATCAAAGGACAGGTGGCCGGCTACGAGGCTGATTTCGGGAAAGACCAGATGACACAGGGGCGCGGATGGATAAGCCTGAACTGGAGCGGTGACGCTTGCTGGGCAAGGGACGAGGCGGCTGCGGTCGGAGTGGAACTGGATTATGTGATCCCGGACGAGGGCGCGACCGTCTGGTTCGACGGCTGGGTAATTCCCAAATACGCCAAGAATGTCAAGGCGGCGAGCTATTTCATCAACTTCATGTGCAAGCCCGAGAACGCCATTCGCAACTCCGAGGAGATCGGATACGTCAGCGCCTGCGGCACGCCGGAGATTCTCGAGCATTTCAGAGACGACGAGTATGACCCTATCGATCTCACGTACTTCTTCGGTGAGGGGGCGGACTCCATCAGGATAGACCCGGTGTTGTATCCCGACAAGGCCGTTATCGAGAGTTGCGCGCTGGAGCATGACTGGGGCGAGGACTCCCAGATGCTTATCGAGATGTGGTCCAGGGTAAAGGGCAACGAGGCCAGCGCGATGACCTACATCATCATCAGCGCGTTATTCGTGGCTCTCATCGCGGGAGTGGTCGCTTCCAAGAGCAAGAAGAATTCCAGAGGGAAGAGAAGAAGATAATCGATGGGTGTCACTGTCCAGCCTGACAAGAAGGTCCGCGGCGATTTTACCGTGAAATGCCATGAGGTGGATTCGGCCAAACGTCTGAAGCCGTCAGCTTTCATGGACATGGCGCAGGAAATGGCCTACCAAGCCGCCTCCGCCATGAGATTCGGCTACGACGAGCTGATCGTGAAGAACATGGCATGGGTCATGTCTAGGATGCGGTTCCGTTTCCTGAAGGCTCCCCTTTGGGGCGATGAGATAACTGTACTCACTTGGCATCGAGGGGCTTTCGGCCCCTTTTTCGTCAGGGATTTCGAAGTCTTGTCCCCCCGTGGCGAGAGACTGGTCGAGGCCACCAGTTCATGGGTGGTGATAGACGTATCGAACAGAAGGATGGCGAGGCCGGAAGACATCCTCCCGTCGGATGACACCGCATGCGGGGACTTCGCCATAGAGACACCCGCCGGCAAGGTGACCATGCCGCGGTCAATACAGCCTGAATATGTCACGACCCATAAGGTGGCGTACTCGGACATAGATCTTGTCGGCCACACCAACAACGCCCGCTACGTGTCCTGGGCGATGGACTGCCTGGACTACGGGGAAAGAGGAATCAAGGCCGATGAGGTTGAGATAGTTTTTCATCACGAGACAAGGCCAGGCGACGAGGTGGCGCTTTACAGGGCCACCGATGCCGGACAATGTTTCGTCGAAGGCCGTATCGGGGAGACGTCAGTGTTTCGTGCGAGATTCGGAATTAATTAAAAATGAATATGTTAAAGAAATCAATATTCGCGGTTTTCACGGTCGCGGCCTTACTCCATTCATGCGTGAGATCCTCGGAAGATCGCATACGGACAGGCGATCTCATATTCGTCGGGATACCGATAGATTATTCCATCGAGGACGACTCGCTCGAAGGGGCCGTCGCCAGCTCGACCGGATCTCCGGACAGCCTTAACCTGATCCATGTGGCGATCGCCGAGGTGTCTTCCGACACCACATGGATTATCGACGCGACTATCGCCCACGGGGTGGACCGCCATCCGCTGGACACCTTCCTCACGGACTTCACCCTGAAGGACGGCTCGTTGCCGGTATTCATAGTCAAAAGACTCAAGGACCCTTCCAATGCCGCCGAGTACGTGGAGAACTGCAAGAGATTCCTCGGACAGCCCTACGATGTTCATTTCCTGCCTGACAACGACTCGCTCTATTGCAGTGAGCTTGTAAGGGACAGCTACGTCGGTCCTGACGGGAATTATGTTTTTGACATCGCCCCGATGAACTTCAAGGATCCCGAAGGGAATATGCCCCTCTATTGGGAACAACTCTTCGGCCTTCTGGGACAGAGTGTCCCGCAGGACGTCCCAGGGACAAATCCCCAGGAGATGTCCCGGTCAGAAGCCCTCAAAACAGTGGAAGTATCATTAGACAAACGATATTAGAAAAACGAATCGTACCATGAAGAAAGCAATCCTTACGGTCGCGATGGTATTCGTCACCGCCGCCGCTTTCGCCTGCACGAATCTGATCGTGGGCAAAAAGGCTTCCATAGACGGAAGCGTGATCTGCACCTACAACTGCGACGGCTTCGGCTTCGCGTCTCCCCTTACCTACAGCGCCCCCGGCCGTCACGCCGAAGGAGAGATGATCGCCTTGAGGGGCTGGGGACCCAGCGCCGGGAACCGTCTTATCCCTCAAGCGTCATACACTTACGGGGTTGTGGGCCTGATGAACGAGAACCAAGTCTCCATCGTCGAGACAACCTGGGGCGGCCGCGACGAGCTCACGAACCGTGAAGGCTGGTTCGACTATTTCACCCTGATGGGCATTGTCCTCCAGAGAGCCACCACGGCGAGGGAGGCTATCGCGTGCATGCATCAGCTCGTCCAGGAATATGGTTACAGCAGCAGCGGCGAGTCCTTCGCCGTCTGCGACAAGGACGAGGCATGGATAATGGAGCTTATCGGAAAGGGCAAGGACCGCAAAGGCGGTGTCTGGGTGGCCATGAGAGTCCCCGACGACTGCATCTGCGCCTATGCCAACTCCAGCCGCATCCAGAAGTTCCCCCAGGCCAAGAAGGTCGACAAGAAACTCGGATTCTGCGTTGTCGAGGGCGAGTGCATGTACTCCGCCGACGTGATCTCATTCGCCAGGGAGATGGGTTATTACGACGGTCCTGACTCCGAGTTTAGTTTCCGCGAGGCCTATGGCCCGATGGACTTCGGCACCATCCGCTACTGCGAGGCAAGAGTCTGGAGCTTCTTCCGCCACCACTATGACACCGATGTCATGGACAGCTACCTGCCCTACATCAACGGTGACATGAGCCAGATCGATCACCTCCCCCTCTGGATCAAGCCTGTCAAGCCCGTGTCCGTCCGCGACATAATGAATGACATGCGCGACCACTACGAGGGAACGGCCCTTGACATGACCGCCGACCTCAGCGCTGGTCCTTGGGCGTCACCTTACCGCAACCAGCCTGTCAACTACAAGTCCAGCGACGGGACCGACATGTTCCGCGAGAGGCCGATCGGATGCCAGCAGAGCGGCATGACCATGGTCTGCCAGATGAGGGATTGGCTCCCCGACGCCGTGGGCGGTGTCACATACTTCAACATGGATGACGCCTCCATGATCGCCTATGTCCCCGCGTATTGCGGAATCAACCGCGTCCCGGACCCCTTCCGCGCGGAGAACAACAGCATGAACGAGTTCAGCGTGAAGAGCGCTTTCTGGATGAACAATTTCGTGGCGAATATGGTCTATCCACGCTACAGCGCCATGATCGGCGACCTCAAGGAGGCCCAGACCGAGCTCGAGGACTTCTACGCGAAAGACCAGGAGGAGGTCGAGAAGCGGGCCGTGGAGATGACCCCGACAGACCTTACCGAGTACCTGACCGGCAAGACAATCTCCTACACCGACATGATGATGAAGCGCTGGGACAAGCTCGCCAAGCTCTTGATAGTCAAATTCAATGACCAGAGTATCCGTGCCAGCCAGAACGGCGAGATCGTCAGCGGACGTCCCGGTCCGGGATTCCAGAGGCCCGTGGCTCCCGCCTACTCCCCGGTCTTCATCGACGCGGTCAAAGCCCAGACCGGTAACCGTTACGTCAAGCCTCAGGAAATCAAGATAAAGGAAAGATAGTCTCTCTCCCCTATTCGATGACCATGTCGAACTGGTCGTGAGGGGCGACGCGCCTCGAGAGGTGCCTTGTCAAAGGGGATATCCCGAACAAAGGTGAGTAAGTCCTGACCTTGACGGTTTTCCCGTCTGGCATGAACTCAAGGATACGAATCCATCCGTCTCCACCGTTCCCTTCCCAGCCTCCGCCCAGAGTCTGAACATTGAACATCATCTGATGAACCGGCTTACCGGCGACATTATTGTCCACCCGGTAAGCCGTGCTCATTATGTAATCCTCCTCGGGATCTCCGCTCTTGGCTGGAGAGCCGGTGTGGCCGCAAATCACCATACGGATATTGGGCACCTGGCTTATCAGGTTGTCCCAGAGCATCTTCCCGGAGTGATTACCCTCCTGCTTTGTGACCCAGTAGCCCTCATTCTCGGTGTACTTGGCGGTCTTCTCATGGAGATAGGAGTGCGTCAGGTAGATGACATAATCATCCTTGTACTTGTCCGATGTGACAAGTCCCCTGGCCCACTCGACAGCGCCCGCGGACGGAGCGAACTCGGAGCTTATCACGAGTATCTTGTGGTCCCATCCCGGCATCTCGAACTCGAAAGCCGCGTTCTCCATCGACGCGTCTCCTTTCCTATTGGGATACTCGGCCTTCAGGCACTCCTTGTACGCCGAGCTCCTCTCGAAGGTTATATATTTCGGGAAATTGGTATTGTAGTTCTCGCTGCGCCGGAAACCATAGTCATGGTTGCCGCCGCAGGAGATGAAAGGGACCCTGTCATCTATCCTCTCCAGCGAGCGGCTAACGCTCTCCCACATCTGCGCGGAGCTCTGATTGAGCATGTCGCGGTTCAGGGCGTTATTGTCATTCTGCTCCACAAGGTCACCCGTACATAAGACCGCCTTAATGTTCAAATGGTCCACATTATCTGAGACCCAGAGCGTGGTCAACTCGAATATCGGCTGGTTGATGTCGTATTTGACATATCCCTGCGGATCCCCGAAAAGGATTATCGTGGAGGAGGCCGGATCGGTCAGATCCTGCCTGTCAGCCCTGTGCTGGGCCGACGAGACGGCCGCGGAAATAATCGCCACCGCCACCAACGCTATTCTTCTCATGCCGGTATAAATCATTATCTAGCCACAACTCCCGCCTCTATCCATCTGGCGGCCACCTCAGAGGCGGCGGAGAAAGCCTTCTCATAAGTGACGTCGTATTTGTCAGTCAGGAGATTCGCCAAATCCTCCACTGTGAAATCCTTTCCCTCGACATTATTCCACAGATACGCCGCGGAGTCATTCATGGAGACCATCTTCTTGAAATCGACCTGAGCCACGCCCTCGCCTATCACGATATGATGCCCGGCGATGGAGCGTAACGCGAAACCATCTTTAATTCTCATTTCCAAATTCTTTTATGTATAACCACTAACACTTTCCGTATCGGTAGAAGAAGGCGCCAAATCCTCCCTTTGCCAGGCTTGACTCTTCTTCCGCTCTCTTTATGGATCTCACTCACGATACCTTTCACGTCATCAACGACGCAACGCTCGGTTCCCTTGACATTACCATCACCCATCAGAGTGAGGCGAGAGCCTTCAACCATGATCACTCGGTGCATGATATATCTTCCCTTAACCATCGCCAGGACTATGTCCCCGACTTCCGGCGATCGGCTGAGCGATGTCAAGACCACACTGTCCCTGCCGCCTATGATGAAAGGACGCATGCTGTCGCCTTTAGGTGTTATCCGGACCTCTTTCCCCTCCTTGAGGAAAGACTCGACCAAATTGAAATAATTCTTAAGCTCCAGAAACCGGACTTCTGTGACTTGAGGTATCTTATCCATGGCCTATAACCTCTTTGGAGCAAACAATGGCGGCGTTGTCGTCAGGCAGGCAGTCCAGCAGGTAGGAAGGTACTTTCTCAACCACGGCGGAGACAGTCGCGAAAAGGCCGTCCGCGACACTTTTGATGGCCCTTAAGCCAGAGGATGATGAATATAATGACGCGAAGGCGTCGATGACCTCCATACGGTGGATGGCGTCATGAGGGGCCCTGTTGATCCTGACTATCGCCCCCACAGGGAAATCCCTGGCGATATAACATGGAGTCTTGCCGCTCCACGGGGTCCCGAAAACCCTCGGCACCCCGTCAACGATCCTGATGACAGGGTTGTCGTCATTCAGGAGTCTGGATCCGGGGATATTCTTAAGCCACAGACGGCTGTGAGTGCTTTTCCCGGTGCCGCTTTTCCCGAGGAACAGGAAGCCCTTGCCCTCATTCACCACGCAGGAGGCGTGAATCTCTATCGTGTCCAAAGCGGCGGTCCTGAAAGCGTACAGAAGCATCAGGGCGTTATTAATGCAGAAGACCTTGTCCGAAACGGTCGTCAGGCGTCCGGCCGAGAAATCCCCGGACACTATCATCCTGCCGGATATATCCTGATGGCCGAAAGGAGCCAACTCGAAAAGATAACCCCCATCCACGGTGTAAATGTCTATTCTCTGCTCCATGGTCTCGGGCTTGGAAAGATACAAATCCCTCTTTCCGGACATTTCAAAACCCTGAACTAGTTCCAGCGAGAAAAGGACCTCCCCTGTCCCGCTGACAACGAAGGGTTCATAGTTAGCTAGACTGTCCCATGTGTTGTCCCCTTCCTCAAGAGACAACGAGAAAAGATGCCCGGCGACACAGTATGTCTTTTTCACCGCCATGGATTGTGGATGCACACCACAAATATAGCAATAGTCGGGCAATCGATAAAATTTTAGTAAATTCGCGTATATATGTCCGAAGAACTGAACCTGGTGAAAGACCTCGCGGTCATCCTCATCTCCGCCGGTATATTCACGATAATCTCGAAGGCGTTGAAGCAGCCCCTCATCCTGGGCTATATCATCGCCGGCTTCCTTATCGGCCCGAACATCGGTTTCTTCCCCGGCATCTCCAGCCAGGAGACGGTCCACCAATGGTCCGATATCGGCATAATCTTCCTCATGTTCGGCCTGGGGCTCGAGTTCAGTTTCAAGAAACTGATGAAGGTGGGGTCCAGCGCCATAGTGACCGGTCTCGTCAAATTCGTCGGGGTTTTCATTCTCGGTTTCGTCTCGGCACAGGCATTGGGTTGGACATTGATGGAAAGCGTCTTCCTTGGAGGTCTGCTCTCCATGTCATCGACAATGGTCGTCATAAAGTCCTACGACGAGATGGGACTGAAAGACAAGCCGTACGCCGGCATGGTGTTCGGGACGCTAGTGGTCGAGGACCTGATCGCGATACTGCTGATGGTGCTCCTCTCGACAATGGCGGTCTCTCAGTCGTTCGCCGGGAAGGAGCTGATTCTCAATATCGTTAAGTTGGTCTTCTTCCTGCTGCTATGGTTCCTGGTCGGGATATTCGTGATCCCTACAATCCTCAAGAAAGCCAAAAGATACCTCAGCGAGGAGATTCTCCTGATCGTGAGCATAGGCCTTTGCTTCTCAATGGTTGCCCTCGCCACGGCCGTCGGTTTCTCATCCGCCTTGGGAGCGTTCGTGATGGGTTCAATCCTCGCCGAAACCACCGAGAGCGAGCATATTGACAGGATAGTTGAACCCATCAAGAATCTCTTCGGAGCCATCTTCTTCGTCTCGGTCGGAATGATGCTCTCCCCGGGAGTCATCGTTGAGCATTGGGCGCTTATCCTTCTCATCGCGATAATCGTCATCATATCCCACATCCTTTTCGCCGGAGCTGGAATGATAATTACCGGCAACAGCCTCTACAACTCGGTCCACACCGGATTCAGCCTCGCCCAACTCGGCGAGTTCGGATTCATCCTCGCCGGTGTGGGATGCTCGCTCGGTGTCATGAGAGAATTCATCTATCCGGTCATAATAGCGGTGTCCGTGATCACCACGTTCACGACACCGTACATGATAAGACTCGCCGCCCCCTGCTTCCATCTTCTGAGCCGTAAACTTCCCGCGGCATGGATCGAGAGAATCGGCTCGTCCTCAAACGGCGGCTCAAGACACACGGCCGCCGAAGACAACGAGTGGAAGAAACTATTGACCGCCTGGTTCACAAGGATCCTCCTCTATGGGGTCATCATACTCGCCATCTACATAGGCTCCAGGCTGTACCTCACTCCGCTTGTGGACAGGCTGCTCCCCCAGCTCGGTGAGACAGCCCGGAAACTCGTGTCAGCCGGGATCACCCTGGCCTTCATGGCCCCATTCCTTTTCGGGTTGGGAGTGCATTCCGGCTCTATCGGCAAGAGCGCCCCGAAACTCCTGAAAGAAAAGCCCGGAAATATTTGGCCCATAATGGGTTTGGTGCTGACACGCTCCTTCCTCGCCATCAGTGTTATCCTAGGTGTGCTGGCCACGTATTTCAATCTCGCGGGATGGACTGTCCTCGCTATAATAATCGCCGGTATCGTGTTCATCTTCCTTTCCAGGAAATCAATGCACAAGTATTCCGGTCTGGAAAAGATATTTCTCCAGAATTACAACGAGAGAGAGGAGAACGAGCGCCGGAGCAAACCGGTGAGCTCTTCCGTGAGGCAAAAACTCTCGACTTACGATGTCCGGACCGAGGCGTTCACAATAGCCCCGGAGTCCTCGTTCGCCGGCGCCAAGTTGATGGATCTTCCGCTCAGGGACCAGTCGGGCGCCAATATCATCAAGATCCAGCGAGGCTCGATGTCCATTATCATCCCATCGGCTGACACGAAGGTATTCCCCGGCGACAGGCTTCTGGCTGTCGGCACCACCGATCAGCTTGAGAGGCTCAGGAACCTCATCTCTGACTCTGTCTCCGATTCCGCTTCCGACTCGCCTGACGACGGGTTCGGCATCGAGCCCAGGACACTCACCGCGGATTCTTTCCTCACAGGGAAAACCCTAAGGAGCGCCGGTTTGAGGAAATACCAGTGCATGGTCATCAGCGTCCTAAGGGGCGACCATTTCATCACCAATCCGGAGCCGGACATGGTGTTCCAGGAAGGGGACACCGTATGGGTCGCGGGAGTGATAGCCAACATTGAGGCCGGCTGGGGCGATTAGCAGACACAATTGACCTGTATGAGACGAACTGACATAACTCCCCTGAAAATAAACGGCTGGCTCGCGTTGAGCCCGCTCGCGGTCTTTCTCTCGACATATCTTATAACGTCGCTTGTCTGCCGCGACTTTTACAAGGTCCCGGTGTCCGCCGCTTTCCTGCTCGCCTCAATCTATGCTGTCTTGGTCACTCCAGGACGTCTGCCTGACAGGATCGGGGTATTCTCATCCGGAGCCGGGGACAAGAATGTCCTGATGATGATTTGGATATTCATCCTCGCCGGCGCTTTCGCCTCAACCGCGAAAGCTATAGGAAGCGTCGAGGCCACAGTCAATCTCACCTTGATGATACTTCCGGGGAAACTGATCCTGGCCGGGCTGTTCCTAGCCGCCTGTTTCATCTCGATGTCCATCGGCACAAGCGTAGGGACAATCGTCGCCCTGCTTCCTATCGCCACGGGGATATCCTCGCAAGCGGAAATATCCCTGCCTATGCTCACAGCCCTCATCGTGGGAGGAGCGTTCTTTGGGGACAACCTGTCATTCATCTCCGACACGACGATAGCCGCCACCACGACCCAGGGCTGCTCCATGTCGGACAAGTTCAAAGCGAATATCCGGATCGCCGGGCCGGCCGCGTTGATCGTGATGGTGATCTATGTCTTCATCGGGCTGAATCTTGACGCGCACCCGGCGATCGGAGAGGTCAACATACTGAAGCTCATCCCCTACCTATCAGTGATCATTCTCGCCATAATGGGAATAAACGTCCTAGCTGTTCTGACCATCGGCCTCTGCCTTTGCGGAGTGATCGGATTCGCCGACGGGATGACCTGGAGCGGTTTTCTTGTGAATATCGGTGATGGTATAGCCGGGATGGGAGACTTGATAATAGTCACCATGCTCGCGGGAGGCATGCTTGAGATTATCCGCCATAACGGTGGTATCGACCTGATAATAAAAGGATTGACCAAGGGAGTGAGAGGGCGCCGCGGAGCCGAGTTCAGCATTGCTGGCCTGGTGGGGCTCTCCAATGTTTGCACGGCCAACAACACCATAGCCATCCTCACTACAGGAAATATCGCCAAGGATATCTCTGCCAGGTTCGGAGTCGATCCCAGAAAGAGCGCCAGCATCCTGGACACATTCTCCTGCGTGGTACAAGGTTTACTTCCCTATGGAGCCCAGCTGCTTATGGCCTCAAGTTTCTCAGGGGTACCCTCAACATCCATCATCCCGTACCTTTATTATCCCCTCACCCTGGCCGTCGTGGCCTTCTTGTCAATAATCCTCCGGTTCCCGAAGAAATACTCATAACACCGTGAAAAAGAATATCCGCCTCGGGCTGCTGCCCCGCATCATCATCGCGATCATCCTCGGCATCGTGATAGGCCTCTTCCTGCCCAAACCGATCGTCAGGGTTTTCGTCACGTTCAACGGAATATTCAGCAACTTCCTCCAGTTCCTGATCCCGCTGATCATCATCGGGCTGGTCACTCCGGCCATATCCGACATCGGGAAGGGAGCCGGGAGACTCCTGCTCATCACGGTGATCATAGCCTACTGTGACACAGTGTTCGCCGGTCTGCTCTCCTACGGTACAAGCGTCACGGTTTTCCCGAGACTGATTGGTGAGGCGGGACCTTCATCCGTGGCCGAATTCGAGAATCTGGAGCCATTTTTCACCATCCAGATCCCTCCTATGGTCGATGTCATGGCGTCTCTTGTCTTCGCCTTCACTTTAGGCCTCGGGATGGCGTTCTTCGGTTCACCGACACTTAAGAGATTCGCCGACGAGTTCAAGGAGATTATCGTCAAGACAATCGAGGTTGTCATCATCCCGCTGCTGCCGGTCTATATTTTCGGCATATTCCTCAGCATGACCCACACAGGGCAGGCGCTGCAGGTAATCAAGGTGTTCATCTCCATCATCGGGGTGATATTCATCCTGCATGTCTTCCTGCTTGTCCTTCAGTATTGCGTGGCCGGAGGGATAGTCAAGCGCAACCCCTTCAAACTGCTCGGGAAGATGCTCCCGGCCTATTTCACCGCCCTCGGGACCTCCTCCTCGGCCGCCACTATCCCCGTGACCCTGGAATGTGCCAAAAGGAACGGTGTGAGCGACGAGATCGCCGGATTCACCGTTCCTCTCTGCGCCACGATACACCTCTCCGGAAGTTGCCTCAAAATCACAGCCTGCGCCGTCGCGCTGATGATGATGCGGGGGATGCCGTTCGATTTCTGGATGTTCCTCGGCTTCATCATGATGCTTGGAGTGATGATGGTGGCCGCCCCCGGGGTACCTGGGGGAGCGATAATGGCCGCCCTCGGAGTGCTGGCGGCCATGTTAGGTTTCGGTGAGCAGGAGCAGGCTTTGATGATAGCCCTCTACATCACCATGGATAATTTCGGGACGGCTTGCAACGTCACAGGTGACGGCGCGATAGCCCTTGTCATGGACAAGATTTTCCGGAAGGGCTAAGGCTCTTTTCAGAATCCTCCAGGACCCCCACCGGGGCCGCCGAATCCGCCAGGTCCTCCGGGACCGCCGAATCTACCTGGTCCGCCAGGACCACCAAAGCCACCGGGACCGCGTCCCTGAGGACGGCGGTTCTTGTTCTCCTGATAGGCCTTGAACTGATCCTCGGTCAGGATTTCCTTTAGCTCGTTCTCATAGGCCTCCATCGCGGCCTGGGCCTCGTCGGCGGCCTTAGCCTCCTCTTCTTTCTTTTGGGCTTTCTTGGCCTTCTTGGCGGCCTTCTTGGCAGCCTTAGGATCGGTGTCAGGATTGACTTCCACCTTTTGCTCCTCCTGAGGATTTCTTGGAGGTCTTCCCATACCGGGGCCGCCGCCGGGCCTCATCATAGATATGGGATACTTCTTGTTAAGCTCAAGGAGCTTGGCAGTCTGGGTCTCGTCAAGACCGAGCTGCTGAGCCATGCGATCGGTACGCATCTGGGCCATCTGCTCATCATCGAACATCCTGCCCTGAGGCGGGCCCTGGGGGAAGTCCTGGGCCGCCGCGCCGATGGAGAGCGCCAAAGCCGCGGCCATAATGATAATACTCTTTCTCATGCTGATTGAATTATTGTGTGTGATCGTTCTCGTCTCGCGACCATTTTTTTGACAAGAAAGAGGTTAATAGGTTTAAAATCAGGAATACATCTTTCCAAGCACCCAGAGGACGACGCCCTGGGGGAAGCGGCGGATCACCCACACGAGGAAGCTGTAGATGAATGTCGGTGTGACCTCTGGCCTCATGCGGCGCCTTCGCAACTGGCGGAGAATCGCCTTGCCGATAACCTCGGGCTCCATCCCTTCCCTCTCGTCTTTGGACATGGCCTCGACCCCCTTGACGGTATATTCATAATACGGGGAATTCTTATCAGTGGCCTTGACAGCGACTTTCCGGGCGGCGGTGAAACCGGTCCTGACATCTCCAGGCATCACGGAACAGCATTGGATCCCGAACCGGCGTGTCTCGATCGCCAGAGCCTTCGTGAGATTCAATATCCCTGCCTTGACAGCGGAGTAGAAACCTTGATAAGGCAGCGGGGCGACAGCGGCCACCGACGACACAGTAACTATCCTGCCCCTCCTCTGTTTCCTGAATACAGGAAGACACGCGTCGATGGTCTTCACGACTCCGTAAAAAGTGGTCTGGAACTGGACCTGAACCTCATCGATGGATGTCTCCTCGATAGGCCCGGCTATTCCGTTGCCGGCGTTGCAGACCACCGCATCCAACCCGCCGCGCTCCCCTATTATCCTAGACACCACAGAGGCGATGGCGGCCTCGTCATTGACATCCATAACCACAGGGATAATCGTACCGTTCCCTGAGACCTCGGGGGCCTTGCCGCTCCTCGAGGCGGCGTACACTGTCATCCCGGCCTCGGCCAGAAGCCTAGCGGTAGCGGCTCCGATACCCCCGCTCCCGCCGGTGAGCAGCACGGTCTTCACTTGTTCTTTCATATTGTAAATATAACGTTTTTTTCACTTTGCAACCCGGTTGCGTCGTGATTTTCTGACCTTTGTCCCTAGAGGGAGCCTCCATCCCCCAACCGCCGCTTCGCGGCCCCACCGCTCGCTTCGCTCCGGTCCCCCCTCTTAACGTGCCGAGGGTGGCAGTGGTTGGGGGACGGAGCCCCTCCAGGAGACAAAAGGATACAAATGAACATAAAACATGGATAAGGAGAATAAAGAGAGATTGGTGAAGATCATCGCTGGAGGAGCGCTTCTGGCGGTGGCGGTCATTGTCTGCAAGATGTGTGACCTGAAGACTTGGCAGGAGCTTCTCGTCTTCATGGTCCCGTATCTGATTGTAGGAGGTGAGACGCTGCGGGAAGCGGGAGAGAAACTCTTGGACAGGGAACTGCTCGACGAGGACTTTCTTATGAGCGTCGCCACTCTCGGCGCGATGTCAATCGGCTTCCTTCCGGGAGCGGAGAGCCAATTCGCGGAAGCGGTTTTCGTGATGCTGTTCTTCCAGGTCGGAGAATTGTTCGAGGATATGGCGGAAGACCGGAGCCGAAGATCAATCACGGAGTTGATGGATATAAGGCCCGATACCGCAAGCGTGGAGAGAAACGGGAGTGTAGAGACTGTCGCCCCTTCGGAAATATCAGTAGGCGAGACAATTGTGGTAAAACCAGGCGAGAGGGTCCCGTTGGACGGAATCGTCACCGATGGTATCTCCACAATCGACACTGTCGCCTTGACAGGAGAGAGTGTCCCCCGGAAGATCGCGGCCGGTGACGAGATTCTGTCAGGATGCGTGAACCTCACAGGCGTCTTGAAAGCGACTGTCTCCAAATCGTTCGGGGAATCCACCGCCTCCAGAATCCTTGACCTTGTCGAGAACGCCTCGGAGAGCAAATCCAGGAGCGAGGGCTTCATCACCCGATTCGCCAAGGTATATACCCCCATAGTCGTGGCCTGCGCCGTCATCCTCGCTTTCCTTCCCCCGATCGTTTCCGGCGACTTCTCAGGAACGATTTCCAAATGGCTCTACAGGGCCCTGACATTCCTCATCGTGTCATGCCCGTGCGCACTTGTGATCTCGATCCCACTCGCGTTCTTCGGAGGCGTCGGAGGAGCCTCCCGTAAAGGGATACTGGTGAAAGGATCCAATCATCTCGAGACACTCGCCAGGCTAGGGACCGTTGTCTTCGACAAGACCGGCACCCTCACCGAGGGGGTGTTCGAGGTGACAGCGGTACACCCCGAGACTATAGGCGAGAGGGATCTCCTGCATCTCGCGGCGCATGTCGAGAGGTATTCCACCCATCCTCTGGCCGTCTCTCTGAGAAAAGCCTATCCTGACGAGGCTGACAGTTGCTCCGTGGAGGACATCGAGGAGGTCCCAGGACAAGGGGTCAGGGCAAAGGTGAACGGGAGAGAGGTCAGCGTTGGCAACAGCGCCATGATGGAATCCTCCGGCGTTATCTGGAAGGAGTGTGAGAAGAAAGGCACGATTATCCATGTCAGCATGGACGGAATGTACGTGGGACATATTGTGGTGTCCGACAAGATCAAGGAAGACTCGGCCAAGGCTGTGGCCAGACTGAAGGGATATGGTGTCTCCAGAACCGTGATGCTGACTGGGGACAAGGAAGAGGTCGCAGCGTTCGTGGGGTCAGTCGTCGGGATCGATGAATACCGGTCAGGGTTGCTTCCGGAAAATAAGGTGAAGGAGGTAGAGAGGCTGCTCCGTGAGAAGCCTGACGGGAAAGCGCTGGCTTTCGTTGGAGACGGCATAAACGACGCCCCCGCGCTGGCCAGGGCGGATGTCGGGATAGCTATGGGCGCGCTCGGGTCTGACGCGGCGCTCGAGGCGGCCGATGTGGTTCTGATGGACGATAAGCCCTCCAAAGTGGCCGAAGGTGTGAGAACCGCCAGGAAGACGATAGGGATCGCCAGGGAAAACACAGTGTTCTCGATCTCTGTGAAAGTCCTTGTCCTGGCGCTGGCCACGTTAGGTCTGGCCTCAATGTGGATGGCTGTCCTGGCCGATGTGGGAGTGATGGTCCTGGCGACCCTCAACTCCACCAGAGCGCTCAAGGCTTAACAGCAGTCCGGGCTGTCAAGCGATCGAATACCCGTTGCAATAAGGGCAGATCCCCTTCAGGACATAATTCGACGTCCTCGCTTCATATCCTTTCGGCAACCCGACCGGAGGGATATGGATATTCTCCAGACAGAATGTGCGGTGACATCTCTCGCAATAGAAATGGATGTGGGTGTCATCGTCGTGACTGGAGTCATGGCTGAGGCACAACTCGTACCGGGTCCCTTCCGAGTCCTCGATAGTGTGAACGAGATGGTTCTCCTTGAATATGGAAAGACTGCGGAATATCCCGGACTTGTCCACGGAGCCGATCAGGTCCTCGAGTTCCGTCATGCTTAACGGCCTGCCGGCGTCAGCGAGAGCCACGGCCACCAGTATCCTGTTGGCCGTGGCTCTTATCCCACGCTCTTCCAATAGCTTCGCGATCATCTCCTTTGACATGCCGCGAAGATAAGAAAAAAGATTATTTCTTCTCGATGGCCTGTCCTATGAAGTAGCAGCAAGCCGCCACGACCATACCATTGATCGAGGGGATACCCCACTTGACGAGATTGGCCACGACGGCGCCGAGAACCACTCCGATGACAGCCGCCCAATTGACCTGACGCTTGGGGACATTATCCTCCTGATATTCTTTCCTATGAGAGAAATAGCTGCAAATCAGGATGATACCGACAGGCGGCAAGGTGCAGTTGAGGATATTCAGCCAGCCGCAGAAATTCCAGTAGAGCCACACGGCGGCGAGCGTTCCGATCAGACCGCCGATGAGCACCATCGTCTTCTTGGACAATCCGAAGATGTTGGACAGACCAAGGCCGGAGGTGTAAAGGGCGTTGTCGTTGGTGGTCCAGATGTTCAGGCCGAGAACCAGGATGGCGATGTAGAACAGGTTAAGGTTGAGCATGACCTCGAAAATATCGTTACCGCCGACATAGATGCTGGAGACCGCTCCGAAGAAGAACATCAGCGAGTTGCCGATGAAGAAGGCGATCACGGTGACGATCAGGCCGATCTTCGGTGTCTTCGCGAACCTGGCGAAATTCGGTGTCGCCGTTCCTCCGGACACGAAACTGCCTATGACCAGTCCGGCGCCGGCGATTATTCCCAGGTCTTTGGTCCCTTGGGCGAACTGCTCGACCAGACCGGCGTCACCCCTGGAGACAGCCATGATCATAGCCACGGTACCGAGTATAGCGACGAGCGGGACAGCGATGTAGCTGATGATCGTGAGGCTCTTGATACCGAAATAGGCGCTGGCGGTCATTAGGATACCGGCGATCAGGACTAGGAGATAACCCTGCCATGGCATGCTGTCAGGGGTGACGTCAAGTCCCATGATCTCTTTGGCCACAGGGATGGCGAACATGGCCAGGCCGACGCCGAACCAGCCTATCTGGGTGAAACTGATCATGGCGCTGGGAAGGTAACTGCCCTTCTCGCCGAAACTCCTGCGGGCGAGCATATCGAGAGTCAGGCCGCTCTCCGCGCCGATCCAGCCAAGGGCTCCGGTGTACGCGCCGAGGATGAGACCGCCGAGCAGCAAGGCCCAGATGAAGCCCGCGAAATCCAGTCCGGCGGCCAGGTTCTGGCCGGCCCACATGGACGCTGAGAAAAAGGTGAAGCCAAGCATCACCATGAACATGCTCAGGGTACTCTTGCGACCCGAGGCGTCGACACGACTGTTAGTGTAGTCGATGTCAACCTTTTGGTTTTGTTTACTCATATCCCTTTAAGGTTTGTTTGATTTGATCAAGTCTTTTCGAGGCGACCTCCCTGAGTGTCAGCGCCCTGGCCTTGGCCAGGAAAACCCTCTCGTCGCTGTACAGCACGCTCTGGTCCCCGAGTTCGGTGAAGTGGGTCACCTTAAGCCAGTCATCATAGGAGATCGGGGCCTTGTAGCCGAGACGCTCCTGGGTGAGTTCCATGATGTCCACCCTGTCGGAAGCCTCGAGCACCTCGTTCCAATATGCCATGACCTCCCTGTAATGGTCTGGTATCTCGTAGCGTCTGGCGCCCCCGTCGTAGATTATGCATTTCTCATAGAGGGAATACCCGTGGGCCACCACATATTCCCTGAACTCCGGGCTGATGATCCCGTCTCCCCAATAAAAATCGATGTCCGGGACTTGGAAGCCGAGGAGGCCCTTATCCTGATAGACATTGAATATCCCCTCATAGAAGAAACAGGTGAAACCTTCGAAAGAAGGCGAGAAACTCTTAACCTCAACGGCAAGATCCTCCATGAAATCGATAGCGTTGGAGCCACCTATCGTGAAGAACACTATCCTCTTGAACGAACCGCCGTGATCCCGGAACCAATTGATGACGTGCTCCATGCACATCCTCAAAGTCGCTCCTGAAGCGATGATGTCCCCCACTATCATCACACAGTCCTTGCAGGTGCGGACTTTCTGGTAGCGCACATCCAGCCCCTTGATCACGTCATTCTCGATGATCCTCTCGCACGAGAGGAAATCCATGTTCGTGACACGCAGCCCGGCCCTGAAGGCGCATTCCTCGATCGGATAATTCAGGCCGCCACGGAGAATCGTGAGAATGTTCACGTCATCGGCTAGACCGTTGTCGACAAGATACTGCATTCCCTTCATCGTCGCGGGAACCATGCTCTGGTATGAGCCGAAGCCAACTACCTCGGGAGAGGCCATGAGACGGCGAGTGCCGTCACCGCTGACTATAAGGTACTCGTTCTCAAGTCCTTCCTGCCAAAGCTTGTAGACACTTTGATGCCTGGTCTTCTTAAGGACCGCATCATCAAGATTATGTTTCATTGGTGATTCCGATTAGTCCTAACCGGGTTACAAAGTTAATAACAAATCTCTTCGGTCACCAGGTCAGACCCAAGAGGTTACTAACAAAGTTATCAACTGGACGGACATCATTTTTTTTTCGTATATTAGCGGGACTGAACTGAGGAAGCGATGGCTATTATCATTAAGGAAGTAACTGACAAGAAGGGTCTCAGACATTTTGTACGGTTCCCTAACGATCTTTACAAAGGTGACAAGTATTATGTGCCTCAAATCGAGTCCATGGACATGGACACCCTCTCTCCGGAGAAAAACCGGGCTTTCGAGGTCTGCGAGGGAAAATATTGGCTGGCGCTCGACGGGAGCGGGAAAGTGGTCGGAAGGATAGCGGGCATCATCAACCACAAGTACAATGACAAAGTCGGAAAGAAGATCTGCCGCTTCGGCTGGATAGACTTCATCGATAGCCAGGAGGTCGCGTCAGCGCTCCTCGCGCGGGTGGAGGAATACGCCAGGGGCAAGGGAATGGAGATGGTGGAAGGTCCGGTCGGTTTCCTCGAGTTCGACGTGGCCGGTGTGCTGGTCGAGGGATTCGACCAGATTCCCACCGCTTACGGGAAATACAACTATCCATATTACGAGCCGATGATCCTCAAGGAGGGATATTCAAAGTCCACTGACTTCGTCGAGTACCGGATATCCGTCCCCGACAACATCGAGCGGTACATCAGATTCGCCGACCTGGTCGGCGAGAGATTCAATCTCCGTCAGGGCGATTTCAAGAACAAGAAGGAGCTTCTGGACAAGTACGCCGACGGGATTTTCTCAGTCATGAACTCCTGCTATTCACAGCTTCACGGATTCTCCGAGCTATCCCCGGCGCAATGCGAGGATCTGAAGAAGCAGTTCCTCCCAAACCTTAGGCTCGACTATGTGTCGGTCGTCGTGGACAAGAACGACAAAGTCGTGGGCTTCGGTATCACCCTCCCCTCCCTCTCCATCGCTTTGCAAAAGGCTAAGGGACACCTCTTCCCCTTCGGGTTCATCCACATTCTCAGGGCTTTGAGGAAGAACGACACCATCGACGCCCTGTTGATCGCGATCCTGGAGGAATACCAGGACAAGGGAGTAAACGCCCTTATCATATCCAAGATCGGGAAGGGTATGCACAAGAACGGGATAAAGTTCGTCGAAAGCACCCGGGAGCTTGAGGACAACCACAGCGTGCAAAACATCTGGGGAAGGTTCGAGCACCACCTGCACAAGAGAGCCAGGGTCTATCTGAAGTATATTTAGGCCACCTGAAACCTTTTTGACATGACAGACAAGAACGCGGTCCGAATCCAGAACTCGATCCTCAACGGAGCCGAGAAAAAAGCCCTTGTCTGGTTGGCCGAGAGGCAACCGGGATGGATAGTTTCGGACACCCTGACCCTGATAGGGGTATTCGGGGCGATGATGATCGCCGCCGGGTTCATCCTCTGCGGGAAAGACATCCATTGGCTATGGCTCAGTGTCGCCGGATTTCTCGTTAACTGGTACGGCGACTCTCTTGACGGCACCCTCGCCAGGGTGCGCGGTACCCAAAGGCCTGTTTACGGCTACTACCTTGACCACACCGTGGACATCATAAACGAAGCATTCATGTTTTTCGGTGTCGGTCTCTCTTACCTGATGAGGCTGGACATAGCTCTCACTATCTTCATCCTCTACCTTTGCCTTACCCTCAACGTCAGCATAAACGCCCATCTTAAAAGCGAGTTCAAACTCACATACGGGAAACTCGGCCCTACCGAGTTCCGTGTTATCGCCTGCGTTTTGATTATGCTGATCATATTCATCCCGTCCTTGAGAGAGTTTCATCTCTCAACAACTCTGTTCGGGAAAGAGATAATTCTTGGGCCACTCGACTTGCCTGGGATTGTCATAGCCCTTTTCCTCGCTGCGATCTACATCAACACGGTCATCAAGGACGCTAAGAGTTACGCCATGATTGACCCTATGCCAAAAAAAGACAAATAAAGATGCCACTCCTCCCTGTCAGCGAGCTGGAGCGGCTTTCCCCTTTGTTCAAAGGGAAAGTAGGTAACGCTTTCGCCTCCGCCCTGAGGGAACTGTTGTCAGTAAGGAGGTTATCCGATTATCACGACGAGTTTCTGGACAAAGGTGGAGCAGATTTCGCCGGAGCCATGCTCGAGCGTCTGAAAGTGAACGTGGAGATAGGCGGGGCGGACAGGCTCCGCCACCTCCCGGAAGGTCCTTTCATCACGGTGAGCAACCATCCTTACGGAGGCTTGGACGGGATTATCCTGCTCGACCTTGTCGGCCACGCCAGGGACGGTTTCAAGGTGATGGTCAACGAGTTCCTGAACAGGATAGTCCCCCTCCGGCCTTCCTGGATAGTCGTCAACCCGAAAATCAATTCCAGCGATGGAGTGACCTCGAGGAATATCAAGGGAGTGAGGGAGGTCCTGGACACATTGAGAGGAGGCTCCCCTGTCGGTTTCTTCCCTTCGGGGGCGGTTTCGGATTTCAAGATAAAAGAGATGAGAATACGCGACCGGGAATGGCAGGTGCCTCTCATAAGACTAATCCAGAAAGCGAAAGTGCCAGTCGTCCCGATCCGGTTCTTCGACCGGAACTCCGCCTTCTTCTATTTCCTCGGCCTGATCGACTGGAGGATAAGGACGCTCAGGCTCCCACGGGAGGTTGTGAACAAGAAAGGATTGACGATAAGGGTCGGTGTCGGGGAGACGCTCTCTGTCGAGGAGCAATCGCTCCATCCTGATATAAAGGACTTCGGCGCCTGGCTCAGGGAAAGCGTTTACGGAATGTCATTCCGATAATAATTCCAAAATTAAAGATTTTTAGGGTTAATAGATAGAAAAATTGTATCGAAAAGTCGATTTTTTGTTATATTCGCAATTATGTGTTTGTTGACAAAAACAACTTGATAGATACAACTATTTATTTCAACCCTAAAAATTATCGTAATGTTTAAAAAACACATTGTTCTCGCTATGGCCGGCTTGCTGTTGGCCATAGGTATGAACGCGCAGAACATTACTGTCAGGGGAACGGTTAAGGACAGCGCCGGAGAGCCCGTCATCGGGGCCGGTGTTGTGATAAAGGGCAC
This sequence comes from uncultured Bacteroidia bacterium, assembly GCA_902797035.1. GTDB lineage: Bacteria > Bacteroidota > Bacteroidia > Bacteroidales > UBA932 > Cryptobacteroides. The sequence continues at coordinate 129,728 of CADBRH010000035.1, forward strand.
CACACAAGGTGTTTCCACCGACCTTGACGGTAGGTACACGATCAACTGCGCGCCAAACGCGACCCTGGTGTTCTCCAGCATTGGCCTGACGACTCAGGAGATAGCTGTCGGCGGACGCGGCGTCATTGACGTCGAGATGGCCTCTGACGCGAACTTCCTGACTGAGTCCGTGGTCACTGCCCTTGGTATCACAAGGGAAAAGAAGACACTGGGATACGCCATCCAGGATGTCGGCGGCTCAGCCCTTTTGGACGCCCGCGAGGCTAACCTGGCCAACGCCCTCACGGGTAAGGTGGCCGGTGTCGAGATCATCCGTTCCTCCAATGGTCCTGGCGCTTCCTCAAGGATTGTCCTCCGCGGTAACAACTCTCTGACCGGTCTGAACCAGCCTCTCATCGTCGTTGACGGTGTGCCTATGGACAACTTCGTGGGAGCTTCAAACAATGACTTCTGGAATCCTTCAGCCGATATGGGTAGCGGCCTCCAGGACATCAATCCGGAGGACGTCGAGTCCATGACAGTATTGAAAGGTGCCTCCGCCGCGGCCCTCTACGGATCCCGGGCCGGTAACGGCGTCATTCTCATCACGACCAAGAAAGGTCGCCAGAACCCGGGTTTGGGTGTGACCATCAACGGGACAGTCGCTCTCACCACCGAGTTCACACGTCCCGGCATGCAATCCAGATACGGACAAGGCTCCCTGGGCGTGTATGACAACGCCGACGCCCAGAGCTGGGGTCCTGAGATCAACGGACAGAGCGTGGTCAAGTGGGACGGCACGTCCGCTCCCCTTCAGGCCTTCGACAACGTGAAAGGTTTCTTCGGCACAGGAATTACCGACACCGAGAACATCACCTTCTCACAGCAGTACGGCAAGACAGGAATCTACTCATCATGGACCCGCACCAAGGACCTGAGCCAGGTACCGGGCGCGACTCTGGGGCGTAACAACATGATGCTCCGCGGGACATCAACCTTCGGAAAGAATGACAAGTGGCATTTCGACGGCAAGATCCAGTACATCCGCATCCAGGCCAATAACCGCCCGATTTCCGGTTCCAACGTGAACGCGAACTACATGCTGAAGATGTACACCCTTCCTGTCTCTGTCAACATCCTCGACTTCAAGGACGCTGTCGACTCCAACGGCGAGATGTTTTTCTTCGGGAACAAGGACCGCATGGGTTCCAACCCTTGGTGGTACGCCAAGTACAGCACCAACCAGGATGTCCGTAACCGTTTCCTGATGAACGCCAGCGTCTCCTACGACTTCACCAAGTGGCTGAGCCTAGAGGTCAAGGCCGGTACCGACATGTACTTCACCGAGACCGAGAACAAGTTCTACGCCGGCAACAAGATCGCCGGAAGCGTGACCGGTTCTTATGGAGTGGGAGAGAGCCGTTTCTATGCGAACAACTTCTCCTTCCTCCTCAAGGCCCAGAAAGACAACCTCTTCGGTGACTTCGGCGCCTCGGCGACTCTCGGCGGCAACTTGATGGACCGCGAGAACCGCGGCCTCTCCGCCTCACAGAGCCAGCTACTCATCCCTAACCTGTTCGACCTGTCTAACGCGAAGAGCGACAAGCCGAGCGTCTCAGAGAGCTATTCACACCGCAAGATGAACTCCCTGTACGGTTCGGCGCAGATCAACTACGGCGGCTGGATATTCCTCGACGCGACCCTTCGCAACGACTGGACCTCCACTCTGAGCCCGAAAAACCGCTCGTACCTGTACCCGTCCGTTTCCGTCGCTTGGGTCATCACGGACATGATCAACAAGTATTCATCGCTTCCGAACTGGCTCACATTCGCCAAAGCCCGCGTCTCCTACGCGGAAGTGGGTAATGACATGGGCCCTTACCAGTTGTACAACGTGTACACGATGGGTACCGACGCCCGCGCCAACGCGAAGCCGATCATCAACTCCCAGAGCACCCTGTACAACGATGACGTGAAGAACGAGCTCATCAAGTCATGGGAGGCTGGTTTGGACCTCCGCTTCTTCGACAGCCGTGTCGGACTGGATGTGTCCTGGTACAAGACCAACGCCACCAACCAGCTCATCAACCTTCCCATCGCCGCCATCGGTTACTCAAGCAAGAAGGTTAACGCCGGTAACATCCAGAACACCGGTTGGGAGGCTGTCCTGAACGTCGAGCCCATCCGCAACCGCGACTTCCTGTGGCGTTCGACCGTGAACTTCTCCACAAACAAGAACACCATTCTCGAGCTCGCTGACGGCGTGGAGGACTACAACCTCGGCGGCTATGACAAGCTCAGCATCAAGGCTCACGTGGGTGGCGGCTACGGTGACATCTATGGCACCAAGTACGCGCGCGTGGAGGACGAGAGCAGCCCTTATTTCGGCAAGCTTATCCTCAACTCCGACGGTCTTCCCACCTCTGACGGTTCCAGCAACTTCCTTGGTAACCAGAACCCGGTGGCCAACATGGGCTGGATCAACAGCTTCACATGGAAAGACCTCACCGCCAGCTTCCAGATCGACGCCAGGATAGGAGGCAAGATGTTCTCCGGAACCCTTGGCACCATGGAGTATGCCGGTACCGCCGCCTGGACCGTTGACGGTCGCGACAAGATGCTCGTTGACGGTGTCCAGAAAGATGGTGACGGTTACAAGGTCAACACGACCGAGACCACCGGTGAGAAGTATTGGAAGCAGGTCTCCGGAGCCGCCGGTTCCAACCTCGGTATCACGGAGGAGAATCTCTACGACGCGACCAACGTCCGTCTAAGGAACGTCTCCATCGCTTATTCGATTCCGAAGAGCGTCCTGTCCCGCCAGGAAGTCTTCCAGTCAGTGAAATTTGGATTCACCTGCACCAACGTCTTCATGGTCTACAGCAAGATGAGGGGTCTTGATCCTGAATCCATCTACGCCACTTCCACAAACGCCATCGGCTTCGAGTATGGAGCCGCGCCGACTTCACGCGCCTATGTCTTCAATGTTTCCTTCGGATTCTAATATTCGCATGCATATGAAAATCAACAAAATACTTGCTTTGACCGTTGGCGCCGTCGCCCTCCTCGCTTCATGTTCCGATTTCGAGGAGATCAACAAGAACCCGAAAGCCGCCAACGCGTCCGACCTGATGCCCTACTGGGCCCTGAACAAGGCCATCATGTCCGACCAGCAGAACCCGAACGACGCCGAGCGAGTGTTCGTTCTCTACTGGGCCGATATCGCGCGTCAGGACGGTGAGAACAGCAGCCGTTCCGTCGGCGCCTCTAACGACGAGTGGGCGGGTTGCCTCTACAACCTGACCCGCAATTGCGTGAACGCCTCCAACCTGGCCATCAAGATCGCCGACGCCGCCATAGAGGGTGGCTCCCTGGGTGACCATGAGGCGGGACTGTTCGCCAACGTGAAACAGTTCGCCCGTATCTGGAGAGTCTATCTTATGACAGAGTTCGTGGATTCATTCGGTTCCTTCACTTTTGACTTCGAGGCCAATACCCCTGAGTACAAGAGTGTCCAGGATTGCTACAACTTCATGCTCACCGAACTCAAGGAAGCGGTTAACGCCATCGACCTGAATTACTCCGGCGAGTCCTCAACCGAGCAGGACGCCGACGCCGCCTACCTGCTGGACGCGGCTAAGTGGAAGAACTTCGGTATCTCCATGTGGATGCGCTGCGCCATGCGTCTTTCCGAAGTTGACCCCGGCACCGCCAAATCCAACTTCGAGGCCGCCGTGGCCGCCGGATCCGGCATCAGGACCGCCGACGGCATATTCCGCATTCAGGAGCGCAACGCCTGGAATGACCTGGCCGGCGTCATGAGCCGTACCTGGGACTGGCAGGAGGCTTCCCACACCTTCGCGAACCTCACCACCAACCTCGGTGGCGCGAAAGCCGCGGACATCCTTCAGGACAAGGGCAAGCGCCTTTATAAGAACGCTCCCCTCACCGCCGCTCAGGTGGAAGAGATCTATGGTGACTACATCAAAGACGCCAGCGAGTATCTGGGTGTTCACATGGTGGACAAGGACGGGAACAACCTTTACGAGTCCAACACCGACAGCCCTACCTGGGGTTACTTCTTCGACGGAATCCCGTCCAACTTGGATCCCCGCGCGCTGGTTTACTTCACTCTTCCCAGTGACTACAGCAACCGCGTCGAGACCGGTTACGCGAGTTTCCCCAACTCGACCGCCCCGTTCAACGTCGCGCTCGACAAGGCCAACAAAGCGCTTGAGATCAACACATCTTTCTCATGGAACGGTCTTATCGCCGGCTATGGACGTGACGACAAAGCCAAGGGTAACGGCTTGGTCGACGCCAGCGGCGGCACCTACGGAAAGACCTACCCGGCTCTCGCCGAGCGTTACCGCAACAGCCAGGAATACCGCGTGTTCTTCGGTCCTTGGGAAACCTACTTCCTTCTGGCCGAGGCCGCTGTCCGCGGGTGGAACACCGGAGGCATAGGCGCCCAGCAGGCTTATGAGGATGGCATCAAGGCCAGCTTCGAGTACCTGAACGTCGCTGACAACTTCGACGCTTACATCAACTCCGAGGACTACAACCGTGTCGGCACTTCCGTGAAGTTCAGCCACACCGCCGAGCCCGCCAACTACACGATCAACTACACCGATCCCGTGTCCGGTAACGTCATGACCACTGAGTACAAGTACCCGGACGCCGGCAAGATCTTGTACAAGGGCGGCAAACTCAACGACCAGCTCACCAAGATCATCACCCAGAAGTACATCGCCAACACTCCCTGGCTGCCTCAGGAGAACTGGTGCGACCACCGTCGTCTGGGATTGCCGTTCTGGGAGCTCGCCGTGAGCACCACCGACTTCCCTTACCTGATGGACGGCGCCAAGAACGCTTACCAGACAGGTCAGAAACCGGGATGCTACGCTCAGAGAATGAACTATCCCAACTCATTCAAGAACGCCAGCCCGGAGCAGTACAAAAACGCCATCACTTTGATGGGCATGAGCAACGAGAACACCATCACTCCGCTATGGTGGGCTATTCAGTAGCGACGATTCGCTTTTGATTTCAGAAACCGGACCGTGTCTCGCGGACAGGCTGAAGAAACGGTCCGGTTTCTTTATTTCCATGATAAAGAAGTCCGGGAATGAGACGTTTTATTACGGTTATCGCCTTGTCTGTGCTCTGGGTACAATTATCCATGGCTCAGGACCAATACTACCTTTTCCCTTCTTTCCAGAAGGGGCATTTTGTTTTCAACGACAACACGGAGGCCGAGGCGATGGTAAATTTCGACGCTAATAGGCAAAAGATACTCTATCTCGACGGAGAGACGCTTATGGAGATGAACGGAATCTCAAGGATAAAGGCGCTGCGGGTGGAAGACAGGGCTTTCGTGGTAAAGGATGGGAGACTTCACGAGGTATTCGACTTGGAGTCCGGCCCCGTGCTAGTGAATTGGAGATTCCGGAGAATCAACAAGGGTTCCAAGGGGGCCATGGGAATCCCGACGCAAGGCAAGGTAGAAGCTCTGAGAATATATCCGTTCGACTTGAATTCGGTGGACGCCGGCGTTGACAGTCCCGTCCAAGGGACATACCTGGTTGAGATATGGGAGAAAGAGAATGACAACATTTACTGTTTCGCCGTGGGAGACGAGGAATGCAAGATACGCTCAATCAAGGATATCCGCCGGTTGTTCCCTACCGTGAGCGACGACATCAAATCTTTCGTGAGGAGCGAGCGCCTGACGATGGCGAGGATAGAAGACGCTTTCAGGATAATAGAACACATTCGCTCTGTTGTCAAATAGACGATTATCGCGATATTTTCCGCGATAATTTGTCTAAATCATGAATTAAATCTATATTTGCGGAATAAAAGGGGTATTAGCTCAGCTGGTAGAGCGCCAGGTTCGCAATCTGGAGGTCAGGAGTTCGATCCTCCTATGCTCCACAGACAAAGTAAGGCTGTGAATGAGAATCCGCAACCTTTTTTTTTAATTGGACGATACTTATGAACCATAGACTTATGGCTTTTTGCCTGGGTGTCCTGACATTTTCCGCGATTCTCTCATCCTGCGGAAAAGTCCTGGAACAAGCTGACGCCCTCGTTACCGTTGACGGGAAAGCCGCTGGAGTTGTCCTGAAGTACAATTCGAGGATTGACGACAAGTCAGTCTCACTGGACACCTATAGTGTCGAAGGAGAGGTTGTTGGACATCTTTTCGTCTCCGATTCCAATCCTTACAGGAAGGATCAGGGGACAGATGGCAAAGGAGGAAGATATGTCATTCTATTTCTTAAAGACCAGTCCTCCCTGTCGGGTGATAACGCTCCCGGCTCTGTCGACATCACAAACGTGATTCCCTTCGTGAGTGTGAAAGTCAAACAGGTTGAGCCGATCAAGACTGTAGATGGTAAGACAATCAAACCATGGAGGAAGGCGGCGGTGACTGTTGATCGCTGTCAGGTCCAAGGAGGGCTCTTACGTTAATCCGGATATTTCCAATCATTGATCAACACATATTTTCACATTATTCATTACTTCTCAACAAAAACCTTTTAAGCATTATTAAATCGTTTTTTAAGGTTCTAATGACAATGGCTCTGCTTTTGGGCGGAATCTCCGCATTAGCGCAGACCACGGTAAAGGGAACCGTCAAGGACGAAAAGAAGCTCGGTTATGCTGTCAGCACCGTAAACTCCGAGAGCCTCATGGCCACCGCCTCCCCTACCCTGGGTACAGCCCTTTACGGTAAGGCCGCCGGTGTCCGCGTGACAACGACTCCGCTTACCACACTCTCTTCTGGGCCAAGAAGGTTCAGTAAGACCGGGTACATTCAATTCAAAAAAAGAGTGACGCGTTTTCGGCGCCACTCTTTTTTTTATATATTTGTGAATAAGAAAAATCCTACACACAAATGAAATCCAAACTCAGTTTATTCTCTCTCGCGGCCATTCTATTCCTGGCCGCGGCGGCCATCGGATGCGCCCCGAAACAAGCATGCGTGGCCGGGATCAGGACAGACGCCCTCGACGGCTCGGCCTGGAACGCTTCCACCTGGATCTCCGCGGCTGACGCCCAGGTCGCCACAGAGAACGAGCACGACAGGGCCGCGGACGGTGCCAGCTGGTTCGTCAGCACTGTCAAGAACGACGCTAAAGTCGTGAGCGCCAAATGGATGACCACTGGCCTTGGAGTATATGAGATCTATGTCAACGGCACTCTAATAGGTGAGGAGATCCTCAAACCGGGATTCACCCATTTCGCCAAGACTAAACGCTCGTTCACCTATGACATCACGGACGCCCTGAAGACCAAGGCAGGGGCGGAGAATGTCCTTTCAGCTCAGGTCACTCCAGGTTGGTGGGCTGACAAGATCATCACCCCCGGCGGAATGGGGAATGTGATCGGCAAGAAGTGCGCTTTCAGGGGAGTCCTGGAGATCACCTACGCCGACGGCTCCAAGAAGCTCTACGGCACCGACACAGAGAATTGGAAAGCCGGTGTGGCCGGGCCAGTCAAGCACGCCGCGATTTTCGACGGCGAGGAATATGACGCCAGGGAGCTTCCAGGATACGCCACCCCCGAAAAACTCTCGACTCCTGAGATTAACACCGAGTTCGCCGGCGATATCCTCCCCTCCGACGGCGCCGAGATATATCTCCGCAAGGATCTCGCCCTCTCCCCTGTCAAGGCCTACATCTGGGAGGGCGTCGAGGGCGATACCGAGGAAGACTACGGCAAGGTGATCATCACCAAGGAGTTCGCTCCCGATGAGGTCATGACCGTCAAGCCGGGCGAGACTCTCGTCATCGACTTCGGCCAGAACGCCGCCGCGGTTCCCCATTTTGTCTTCAAGGCCAAGGAAGGGACCGTGCTGACATGCATGCCATCCGAGTTGCTTAACGACGGCAACGGCGCCAAGAGCCGCGGGATGGACGGCCCGGAGGGAAGCACCCACCGCAGGAACCTGCGTGTCTCCGACGAGTGTATCAGGCTTCTCTACACCTTCGCCAAGACAAAGGACTTCGCGGAGTTCATCCCTGTCCGCACATTCTTCGGCTACCGCCTTGTCTCCATAACAGCCACAGACGAGGTGACTATCAAGTCCATTAAGTCCGTACCTGTCACATCAATCGCGGAGAATCTCGAGACCGGAGTCATCACGACAGGCGACGAGAGTATCAACAAGCTCATATCCAACACTGTCTGGGGCCAGCGCTCCAACTATCTCTCCGTCCCCACAGACTGCCCTCAGCGCAACGAGCGCCTCGGTTGGACGGCGGACACACAGGTCTTCACCGAGACCGGAACCTTCTTCGCCAACACCGACGGCTTCTTCCACAAGTGGACCCGCGACATGAGGGATTCCCAGAGCGAGGCCGGCGGTTTCCCGGGTGTCGCCCCCACCGCCCAGTACGGCAACGACATGATGCGCCTCGGCTGGGCCGACGCCGGCATCATCGTTCCTTGGACGATATGGAAGCAGTTCGGTGACAATGCGATAGTCGAGGAGAACTGGGAGGCTATGGACAAGTTCATGAACTATGTCCACGAGACCAAGTACGACCACAAGACCCACGCCGCCGAAAACGGAGACTACCAGTGGGCCGACTGGCTCAGCTACGAGCCACTCGAGAGCTGCGGCGGCGGAGCGTTCATGACCGACAAGTCCGGAAAGAGTGTTCGTCGTCCCGAGGCCTATGTCTATTGGAACTATCTCAGCGCCTCATACTGGGCGATCGACGCCGGGATGATGGCCGATATGGCAGCCGCCACCGGAAAGGACGCCGCCAAGTATCAGGCCATGGCCGCCGAGGCGAAGGAATACATGAGTAAGAATTTCCTCAATCCTGACGGCACATTCAAGACAGCGATTCTCAACACCATGCAGACCCCCGCCCTCTTCGCCTTGAAGAACGGCCTGGTGGAGGGCAAGGCAAAGGAGAACATGATCGCCAGGCTCCGCGCCAACTTCGACGAGCACGACGGATGCCTGCAGACAGGTTTCCTGGGCACTTCCATCCTGATGGCCACCCTCACGGACAACGGAATGGTCGACATCGCTTACAACCTGCTTTTCCAGCGCAAGAATCCCAGCTGGCTCTATTCGGTTGACAACGGCGCCACCACAATTTGGGAGCGTTGGAACAGCTACACCATCGAGTCAGGAATGGGGCCCAGCGGCATGAACAGCTTCAACCACTACGCCTACGGGGCCGTCTGCGCCTGGATTTGGGAGACAGCCGCCGGTATCGCCGCCGACCCTGCCGAGCCTGGTTTCAAGCACATCATCATGAAGCCGGTTCCCGACAAGAGGCTCGGTCATCTCGAGGCCGAGTACAAGTCCGCCGCCGGAACGATCAAGAGCGCCTGGAAGTTCGAGGGAGACAAGTGGATCTGGGAATTCACCGTCCCCGAGGGCGCCAAGGCTTCCGTCACGCTTCCCGGCCAGACCGATGTCAAGGAATATGAGGCCGGAACCCACAAGGTTGAGATTTAACATGAGGTTAGCGTCATTGATCAAGGGGCTGTTGGTTTTAACAGCCCCTATATTGATAGCTTGCTCGACAGCGGGCAAGTCCGTGGCGATCGCCCCTGAGGAGGATTCAAGGGACTTTGTGACCATCACTGATGTCATCCCTGACGCCATCCTTGAGATACGCTATTACTGCACTTATAACTTCGTGGGTGACAGGATTGACGGTTATCTCGAGCCGACAGCACTGATGACAAGGAGGGCCGCCGACAGCTTGAAAGCCGTCAGCGACGACCTGATCAAGCTCGGCTACAGGATCAAGATTTTCGACGCCTACAGGCCCCAGAAAGCCGTTGACCATTTCGTCCGCTGGGCGGCTGATGTGAATGATGTCCGCATGAAACAGTATTTCTACCCTGACCTGGACAAGTCGGTCCTTTTCGAGCAGGAGTATATCATGGAGAAATCCGGACACACCAGGGGCTCGACTGTGGATCTCACGCTGTTCGACATGGTCACGGAGAAAGAGGTGGACATGGGAGGCACCTTCGACTGGTTCGGAGTCGAGAGCCATCCTGACTTTGGAGGCGATCCGGATGCCATGAGATACACCGGGAGCGAATCAATCACGGAGGAGCAGTTCAACAACAGGATGATACTGCGGGCGGCCATGATCCGTCACGGGTTCAAGACCCTGGACAGCGAGTGGTGGCATTTCACCCTCAAAGACGAGCCCTACCCCGACACCTATTTCACTTTCCCGGTCAGACAGCTGCCTTAAAGACATGCTCCCCGGGCGGAACCTCGACGACATCCGATCCCGGGATATTCACCAGACCAACACATCCGGCGGGGACGACGACCTTCCAGGTCACTTCCCCGCCCTCTTTATTCCAGGAGCTCGAGATATTCCCGTAGCGGCTTCTGATCGTGGCGGAGGCGCTCTCAAGGCTGATGTCTTTCCAGCATGGAGCGAATTCAATCCTCTTATAGCCAGGGGCTTCCGCCATTGGACGGATCCCGGCGATGTCCTCATAAAAATATATGTCCAGCCCCGCCTGCATGGGATGGGAATGGGAGCAGCCAGAGGTCTCCTCGGTATTGCCGTCACAGACAGGAAGGACCTCCCACATCGTCGTGGCGTCATACTTCGACCACATCCACTCAAAGCTGTATTTGCCCTTTTTCATGAAAGTCTCATAGGCCAGCTTTGCCTGACCGTTCCTGGCGAGAGCGGAGCCGATCCTGCACATCCCGAAGATGCCCGCGTCGAAGAAATGACGCTGCACCGAGATATGCTTTGATATTCCGAAAGCCACATCCTTCTCTTCTCCTTCGGGGCAGAGACCGAGGTCAAGAGCCATGGCGTCAGCGGTCTGGGTGCCGAAAGTCTTCGCCAAAGGGTTGTAGAACCGGGCCACGAAAGCCTCTTTGACAGCCTTCCGCTCGGAAGCGAAACGCTCATGGTCCGCGGTCTTGCCCAGAAGGTCCGAGACTTGTTCCATAATATAAAGATCGTAATAATGGAACGCGGTGGAAGTCAACTCGACAGGGGTCGCTATCTTATGAACCCCATAAGGAGGATCCCAGTCCCCGAGTCCAGTGAAAACAATATGCCCGACCGATGTCGATGTGATGTAGTCCGTCCACTGGGCCATCATGTCGTAATACTCCTCCAGAGCGGCCGTGTCTCCCCCGTAAAGATAGACATGCCAAGGCAGCTGGACAACGGCTGTGCCCCAGTCCGGCGAAGCGACCCCGCAAAGCCTCTTCCCGGGGGCGATCATGAACGGGATTCCCGACGCCTTGTCCGCGAAATAGAACAGGCTGTTCTTCAGCTGGTGATGCAGCGTGTTCTTCAATTCCACCGCTGCCCCGGAACGAATGTCCTCCAGATACTTGAAGAGGAAATTCTCCATCTCGTACCCCACCATGGCCATCTTGATGTAGGCGTGCGCGTCTCCGAGCCAACCGCATTTCTCCCTGGTCGGACAGTCCATCGGAACGCCCACGATGTTGCCCTGGACCGTGCGGAGGGCCATCTCATGTATCCTGTTAAGCTGAGGCTCAGAACACTCAAACGAAGCGGTCTTCTCAAGATCCGTATGGACCAACACCGCTCGCAGCCAATCTTTGGCCGGCGTGACAGAAGCGTCGCATGATAACTCGGCGTACCTGAAACCATGGTAAGTGCCGCGTGGCATCCAGGTCTCCTCCCCTGTCCCGGCGCAGATATATTCATCGGTCTGGACCGGCACCACGCTTATCCCCGTCGAGCGGAAATCCACACCCATGCCTTCCCAGTACACTTCCTCGCCGGTGCGGACGGTAAGCCGTGTACCCCCCGGAAGTGAGACTCTAAGGAATATGTTCGCGGTGTTATTTGTCCCGAAATCATAAACCCAAGTACCTTGATCCGTCTTCCACATCCTCACGGCAGGCAGGACATCATGCAAGCGTATCGGAGGCATAATCTGGGACATGGTCATAGGAGGCACTCCCTCCGTCGCCTTGAGGCAACGCTTCCACCCCTTGGTGTCAGCTCCGGCCAAAGACCATCCCGGAATCTCGAGACGCGCGTCATAGACCTCGCCGCTATAAATATTCGCCTTGACCACAGGACCTTCCTTCCAGAGCCACTCCGTGTCAGAGGCGAACGTCTCCCTGCGGCCGTCTTTATATTCCACGACCAACTGGAAACGGAGCATCGGCTTGCCGTAACTGAAATCGGCGAACACCGTGTCCTGGTTGAACCATCCGTCGTACAAGGCAACACCGAGGCAGTTCACCCCGGGTTTCAACAGAGAGGTCACGTCCAGGGCGCTGTACAGCGCGTAACTCTCGTAATTCGTCTGCGCGGGATCGAGAACCCTTGTGGAGTCGGCGTATTCCCCGTTGACGAACAGGTCAGAGGCTCCCAAACCACATACGAACGCGGTCGCCCGCACTATGTTCTTCCCTACCGTGATCTCCCTTCTCAGGTACGGCATCCTCATCCCGTCGCGCCATTCCGGGGCTATCCACTCCGCTTCCCAGTCAGACTCCCTCAAGCCTGTGGAGAATGAAGCGGGATCGCTCCATCCGGACCTTTTTCCGGCGGCGTCCCAGACTCTAACTCTCCACCAATATGTCGTCGCCGAGGCGAGACTCAGTCCCTCGGGTTTTATCCCGAACTGCTTATCGGACAACGATTTCCCGGAAGACCAGACATCGGCCTTGCCGGAGGAAAGCTTCCCGGGCGAAGAGGCTATCTGGATCTCATAGGCGGATTGGAAAGCGCCTGTACCATTCCCTTCCAGCGCCCAGCCCAGAGAGGGGTTCGTGACACCGAGAGGGTTGTCGAGATAGTCACATTGAGGTTTGACAGGCTTGATGTCGGCGGCCATGAGCGAGAGGCTCAGAAAGACCATCAGGGAAATGAGGATAAAGCGTTTCATGATAATTCAAATTTACGCGAAAATCTCGGTTTTTTCGTAAGTTCGCGTGAAGACATTCCATTCAAACGACCATGAGACTGCTTTTCCTGCTCTGCTTCGGGATCATCGCCGGCCGTGACGCCACCACCGACGGCTATGTGTACCTCGGCCACAACGAGGACATCATAGGCGAGAAAATGCTGAACATCTACAATGTCCCCCGGAACGAGGAGCGGACAGCCTATCTGTGGTTCGAGTTCCCGGGGAGCTGTTCGGACAGTTACGCCAATGAATATTCAGTGAGTCTCGCCTCGAACCCTTGCCTCTCAAGAGAGGACAGGGCGGGCGGAGGATTGATCTACGAGATCATGACCTCCGCCATCCAGAAAGCGCGGTCAGCGAGGGAGGCGGTTCACGTTATAGGAGATATGGTGGAGAGATTCGGTTACGGCGAGTCCGGCCGCACCTTTCTCATCGCCGACCAGAGCGAGGGATGGGTCTGCTCGGTGGTAAGGGGCCGCCATTGGGTCGCCCAGAGGGTTGGAGATGACGAGATAGCGACCGTCCCTGACTATTTCACTATAGGTGAGATAGACCTCAGTGACACTCTTAACTTTCTGGCTAGTAAGGATTTGATTAAATATGCCCGGAAGCGTGGCTGGTATCGCCCCAGAAGGGACGGCGCCTTCAATTTCAGCCGGGCATATTCACATCCAGCCACTTTAGAAGATAGCGGCGTGGAGGATAAGAACACCTTCGCCCAGAGATTCTTCTTCGGGGACGCCCTCCTCGGAAAGGACACCCCGTTCTCGAGAAAGCCCTACAAGAAATTCCACCGGAGGGATCTCTCCAACCTGCTGACCCAGCCTCCGGTCAGGACTGAGAACACCTCCCTCACCACTGTGTTCACCATGAATCCCGCCTTCCCTCCGAGGCAAGGCACCGTGATTTGGGTAGGGCTGCCCAACCAGGACGCCGCGAACCAGACGCAGTGGACCGTGTTCACCAAGTCTCCCGAGGTTTGCCACCGCTTCGAGACCGCCGACGAGGCTCTCGATAAGCATTTCACCGACACGGGCGGTTACAAGTCCCGCTGGCCGGGGCATTTCTATTGGCACTATCTTGACCCCTCGACCAACATAGACGTGACACCCCACGACCTGACTGTCTATGTCCCCAAGCAATCAAGAATCGAGTCAGACAGGGACATATTTTCAATCGGAGACACTTTCAACGATCATTTCCATGTACTCGACGACCCGGCCAAGGGAATGCTTTACGCTTTCTGGACGCAAGGTTCCTATGAGGCCGCCAACGACGAGCATGTGGTTTTCTCTAAAAGCGCCGACGGTGGTTTGACCTGGACCGAACCGAGGATAATCGCCGGCTCCGCGACCCTGGCCGACCCTAAACCTGTCGCCGCCTGGCAGCAGCCGATGATCTCGAGAAGCGGGCGCCTGTACTGCCTCTGGAATCAGGAGACCACTCTCAAGAAACACCTCTGCGGCGAGATGTGGGGAAGATATTCGGACGACGGGGGCGAGACCTGGTCCGAGCCCGAGACGGTCCCCTTCCCTGTCAGGTTCGACGTGGACCCGGAAGACCCGTCCATCCCTCCGGTGTGGTGCATGTGGCAGAGGCCGCTCCGTCTCGGCGAGGGCGGGAGATACCTCGCGGGCTGCTCCCGGTACGACCGCAAGGGAATAAGCCGGGTGGAGTTCTGGAGATATGAGAACATCGACGACGACCCGGAAGTCAGGGATATTCGCATATCGTTCTTCAACACCGGCAAAGACTCCTTCGACGCCTCGAAGGTCGAGAATGACCACCCCTACACTCCCCGTGACGGGTTGAACATCGAGGAGGCCTGCGTTGTCGGCCTTCCGGACGGCCGCCTGTTCGCGGTGATGAGAAGCACTATCGGGCATCCGGTGTGGTCGGTCAGCGCCGACAACGGAGAGACATGGTCACGGCCGGAGATCCTCCGGGAGCGTGACGGCGGCCCGGCCATCCTCCATCCGTGCTCCCCCTGCCCCATCTACGACCTGAACGGGCCTGAGACGAGAAGCGGGGAATATTTCCTGATGACGCACGACTCCTTTGACTTCAACGGGCTCACCGCCTACCAGATCCGCGGCCCTCTCTACCGCAGGGATGGCCACTATGTCCCCGGTGCCCATCAGCCGGTTTGGTTCGGGAAGGGCGTTTTGTTCTCGCCGAGAGACACGGGTAACTCGTTCTACACCAGCTACACAGCCCTAGACGGGGAAGGTACGCTCTGGTTCGGGGACCAGAAGTTCTACTTGTTCGGCAAAAGAATGAACCCGACTGCCCCGTGATCGGGAACCAACTTGAACACTTTGCCGGGGCCCTCCTCATGAATATCCTCGGCCACGCCCTTGGTGAGCGAGACTCCATAATCTATCCCGAACATCGAAGCCCGGATTTCCGAGGGTGAGATCATGGTGAACGGCAGGTCCGCCCCAGGCACCGTGGTCAGCTCAAGATGCCACTGCCCGGTCTTCCCTTTTGACTTTATCATGATCCCTTCCTCTGTCATCCTGATAGTGAACACGCCACTTCCCGTGGCCGATGGCCAACGGATCTCCTGAACTCCGTCCCTGGAGATAAATTCCGGATCGCCCCCATCGAAGGAAGGTGCGACGAAACGAAGTCCCGCCATATTCTCGGGAGAGCTCCAGAGGCAGCCGTCGACGACCGGGAGCGTCTCATAACGGAAGACCGGCAGAGTGTCGGGATGGTCCATATATTCAGAGCGGAGACTCTCGTTGAATATGTGTATGTCCCTGAATTTCAGGCAGCCGCCCTCCCAAAGAAGGTTCGCCCTGTAATTCCGGCTGTTGAACCATAGAGTCTTCTTCCCCGTGCCCCTAGTGTCCTCGGTCGTGATGACGGAAGTCGGAGGAGTCTGTGAATATAGTTCCTTGAACCAGCGGCCGGTCTCCCCGAGGGTCTCGATACGCACTTTACCCTCGTCAGAGAGTTGGCGCAGACGCTCGGTCTGGATCACGAAGCCCTTCTCCATCGCGTTCCAAGTGAATGAGTTCTCCTGCCCCACCTGAACATAATTATAGCCAAGGTGCGGCTCTCCGGTGAACATCCTGAAGAACCAGTCGATCCATTTAAGGTTCCCGCCGCCCTCTGTATAAACAGGCTCCAGGGACTCCACACTCTGAGAGGCTCCCCCGACCCGGGCCTCATATTGATAGATCGGGTCGCTGCCCAACATCCTGAAGACCGGCACATGGATGTCGCCCTCGGCGGTCTGGGCGGGCATATAGCCGTTCTGTCGGCTGGGATAGTACGCCCCGTTCCAGTATCCTCCCCACAGGGTGTAGCCGTCGGTCCCGACCTGGTCTTTGCAGTTACACGAGGCGTCGATCGAGTATTTGTCATAGAGATAGGCCAAGGTCGCGGCGTCTATGAACCATGAGCCCACAGATTTTGGATATTCCCCGAATACCTCCTTGAACTTCTCCATATAGACATCGACAAGTTTCTCCCGCTCCGGGATGGTGTAACCGACCGAGAAATCCACATGGGCGTGCCAGTCCCATGGGAAACGGCCCCGCCAGACCATGCCGGCCGCCTCGACATGCGGTTGTGTGATCTCCCACCAGGCGCCGACCTCGCAGCCCCTCGCCATCTCCTCTTTCATCAGCTTCTGGTATGACGAATCGATAAGGGCGTCATACTGAAGCAGATAGGTCCCGATAAGGTCTTTCGAGCGCAGGTCCTCCGCCTGAGAGACAACGGTCTGGTAAAGCACCTCCTCGGTGATCTCGTCACTCCGTGGCTCCGTGTAGCGGATGAAATTGATGATGTTCACTATCCTCGGGCTGGGCTGCTCCGACTCGGTTTTAGAGCATGCTGACAGCCCGCAAACCGCCGCCAGAACCAATGGTAAAAAGAATCGTCTCATGTGAAATAAGTTGGTCAGGTAAAGATAGGAATAAAAAACGTATGGCGTTAAGTAAGCGATATTCTCATTATATTTGTAAGCCAAAACCAGAAAACTTTGACGAAAGAAACTTCATCTCTATTACAACGATGCCGCTCAGCATATAGAACCGCGATTCTTAGAATCACGAGATGTAATATCAATTCTAATCATTTTTATATATATTCGTAATAAAAGAAAACGACATAATATGAATGAATTAACAAAAGAATCAGCATTTCTCTTTGAGAGTATCCGCCATATTAACGAGAACGGTGTAGAGTATTGGTCAGCGAGGGAATTGGCGCCTTGTCTTGGCTATAAGCGTTGGGAAAGTTTCCCCGAGGTTATAGAGAAAGCAAAGAGGGCCTGTGAATCGGCTGTAGGAACAACTGACAACGATTTTCGGGAGGTGACGAAAATCGTGCGGGCCGGTGCAACCGGAAAGCCTGTCAAGGATGTCCATCTGACCCGTTACGCTTGTTACCTTGTCGCTCAGAACGGCGACCCGCGTAAGACTGAAATAGCACAGGCTCAAACATACTTCGCGATCCAAACACGATATGCGGAGATACAGCAATCGGAGGCATATCAGCAACTAACAACAGAAGAAAGCAAACGGTTGTTCCTTCGTGAACAGTTGCGTCTGCATAACTCTAAATTAGCCGATGCCGCTCATGCGGCTGGCGTGATAACGCCCTTAGAATATGCGGTATTCCAAAATTTTGGGTATAAAGGGATGTATGCTGGTCTTACTGCCAAAGGAATAAGGAAAAAGAAAGGACTTTCGGACAAACAAGATATTCTTGATCATATGGGCAGTACTGAATTGGCCGCTAATCTTTTCCGGGCCACACAGGCGGCCGAGAAAATTAACAAGGAGAAAATCCAAGGAAAAGAAAAAGCCAACGCCACTCATTTTGAAGTCGGGAAAGAGGTTAGAGAAGCTATACGTCGTATAGGTGGAACTATGCCTGAAGAATTGCCCACGGTAGAAAGCATCAAAGTAATAGAGTCGAAAAAGAGGAAGCTATTGTAATCCTCGGCAAAACCGAAGCGACTCCAGAGAAAGAAAGGTAATCATTCATAATATCGCTTTACTTATTGAATGGTTCATATGATTAGTATCCTTTTGTTCCTGGCTTGTGTTTTGCAAAGAATTGAGTAAAACCAACTTGCGATGAGACGTTCACTTCATATAGTTATCGCCGCCGCTCTGGCGGCGATCTGCGTTCTCCCTGCGGCTGGGCAGAGCTACAA
>CADBRH010000036.1 GCA_902797035.1 uncultured Bacteroidia bacterium
CCCGCGGACTTTACGCCTTCTATGTTCCGAGTTCGGGGTATCATTCAAGAGGGACGCTCCGGTGGACTCCTTTAAAGCCGGCTAAGACTCAAAGGATAAGCTTCGGTTAGCACGCCTTCCGGCAGGCCGCGCCCGACAACCAAAGGAAGGATAAGCGTGTAGAAAGCCGCTGGGTGCATTGTTTGGACGGCGGTTCGACTCCGCCCATCTCCACGAGAATAGGAAGCCAAGCTTGGCTTCCTATTCTCGTGAGATATATACCCCCCTGCGCCCCCTATGGGGGACTGAGGGGCGTTCCCCTCAGACTCCCTGAACTCGCTACGCTCGGAATCACCCCCCTGCGCCCTATATCATGGGGGCTAGGCCGCCCCCAAACCCCTTGCGGCCTTTTCGCCTCCACGACTTCGCGTTCGCGAAGTCCCGGCCCGGCCGGTCGGCTGATGCCGACTTTACAAACCTCGGTTTCACGTTTTTCCACACCCCTGAACTCGCTACGCTCGGAATATGCGGTGGCGGACAAAGCGCTGACTTGCCAGGGGTCTTGCTCTTTGGGGGGAATTTCGTTATTTTTGTGTGAAAGAGTAGAATTGTCAGGGATATGGGCAAGAAGGCGACAGACGGGAAGGCTACTTTGGCCAGGATCGACAGAGTCAAGGAGATGGAGAAGAGGTATGACAAGGTGAGCGGTGCTGTCGAGAAGGTCATGGAGGGGCTGGAGGAGCTTGAGGTGCTCGGGGAAGAGATCAAATCGCTCAAGGATTATCAGTCCTCAGGCCAGTGGCTCAAGGATTTCGAGGCAGACGAGGCGGGAAGGATCCCGTCTGACCTGAAGCGCGGAGTGCTGTCCGAGGATGGCCTGTTCGACCTCCTTGGCGATGTTGACAGCATCTTGGAGGCGTTCCCGACATATTCTCATACTCAAGATAATCAATAAATTCCATGGATAACAACTCTGCCACAGCACCTGCCGCTC
Organism: uncultured Bacteroidia bacterium; assembly: GCA_902797035.1. Lineage (GTDB taxonomy): Bacteria > Bacteroidota > Bacteroidia > Bacteroidales > UBA932 > Cryptobacteroides. Next base: position 974 of record CADBRH010000036.1, read on the forward strand.
CGAAGGAGAGAGTCGTCTGGTACGACGTCGTCCGACTGGCAGCGATGTACATCCTGGTCTGCTGTCACAGCGCCGACCCTTTCAACTATGTCCCGGAAGGCTCGGCTATGGTCGCCGACATCAAGTTCTGGGGAGCCTTGTGGGGCAGCATGATGAGGGCTTGCGTCCCGCTGTTCGTCATGCTCACCGGAGCCCTGCTCCTTCCACAGCGGGGTCCCGTCGGCCCGTTCTACAAAAAGAGGATCTCCAGGGTGTTCTGGCCATTCCTCATCTGGTCGGTGATATATTGCCTGTTCCCTGTCCTGCTGAGACTTCCCGGGGGCGGGCCGGACACTGTCAGGGACTTCATCCCCTACGCCGACCAGGACTTCCTCGCGCAGAGTCTCCCGCTCAGTCTCAAGCACATAGCCCGGATCCCGCTGAACTATTCCAGCATAGATGTCCACATGTGGTACATCTACATGATCATCGGGTTGTATCTCTACATCCCGATCTTCTCGGCCTGGGTGGAGAAAGCGAGCCGTAACGCCAAGAAGTGGTTCCTGATCGCCTGGGGCGTGACACTCGTGTTCCCGTATTACAACTACTTCATCGACCCCTACCTCTGGGGATCCTGCCCTTGGAACCAGTTCGGCGCCCTATATTATTTCGCCGGATTCAACGGCTATCTCCTGCTCGGGCACTACCTCAAAGACACCGAGTGGAGCCTCAAGAAAACCCTCCTGATAGGGATCCCTATGTTTGTGGCAGGTTACCTCATGACATTCGCCGGCTTCCGGCACATGACTCTCAAACCTGACTGCACTGAGCCGATGGCCGAGCTGTTCTGGACCTTCAACTCCATAAACGTGGTGATGATGGTCATCCCGATATTCCTGATTTGCAAGAAGATACAGGTACGGAACGAGAAGGTCAAGGCCCTTCTGGCCAACCTGACCGCATGCGGGTTCGGAATCTATATGATCCACTATCTCCTCATTGGCCCCGGAATCCTTCTGACCAGGGCGCTCCACATCCCCCTCGGGGCGCAGATCCCCATCGGAGCCCTGGGCGCGCTGGCGGTCTCCTGGCTGATCGTGGCCGCCGCGAAAAAGATCCTCTCGCCAAAGGCGGGCCGTGTGATATTCGGTTGATAATCAAAACATAACTTAATATGAAACAGTATATTCAAGACAATAAGGAACGGTTCTTCGAGGAGCTTTTCTCTCTTTTGAGGATTCCTTCCATCAGTGCCAAGAAAGAGAATAAGGAGGACATGCGGCGGTGCGCCGAAAGGCTGGCGGCGCTGCTTGTGGAGGCCGGTGCCGACGAGGCCGGGGTCTATCCGAGCGACGGCAACCCCGTGGTGTTCGGGAAGAAGATAATCGACCCGAAACTCAAGACCGTGATGGTTTATGGTCATTATGATGTTCAGCCTCCGGAGCCGCTCGAGAAATGGCTGACCGACCCGTTCGAGCCGGTCATCAAGAAAGACCCCACGGGCCGTGAGGCGATCTACGCTAGAGGCGCCAATGACGACAAGGGGCAGTTGTTCATGCACATCAAAGCCTTTGAATATCTGGTTAAAACCGGCAAACTCCGGCATAATGTGAAGTTTATTCTCGAGGGTGAGGAAGAGATCAGCAGCCCCTCCCTGCCGGCCTGGGTCAAGGCCAACAAGTCCATGCTGAAATCGGATGTGATTCTCGTTTCCGACACCACTATGATCTCCGAGAAAGTGCCTTCGATCAATTGCGGGATGAGGGGACTGGCCTATCTTGAGGTCACTCTCACCGGTCCGGACCACGACCTTCACTCCGGGCATTACGGAGGCGCGGTGGCGAATCCGATACAGACCCTTTGCGACATTATCTCAAGCCTTATCGACAAGGACGGAAGGGTCACTATACCAGGCTTTTACGATGACGTCGCGGAGCTTTCAAAAGCCGACCGGGCCCAGCTTGCCAGGGCGCCGTTCGACATGGAGGAGTTCAAGGCCTCGGTGGGGGTTAAGGCCCTCCGCGGCGAGAAAGGCTACACTCCGCTTGAGAGGATCGGCATCAGGCCCTGTCTGGATGTCTGCGGGATTTGGGGAGGCTACACCGGCGAGGGCGCCAAAACCGTCCTGCCTTCCGTCGCCCACGCCAAGATCTCCATGCGTCTCGTCCCTAATCAGTCCAGCGCCAAGATCACCAAACTCGTCAAGAAGCATCTTGAGAAGATCGCCCCTAAGTACTGCAAGATAGAGGTGAAACCTTGCGAGGGCGGCGAGGGGTTCCTTATCCCCATCTCGTCCCCGGCCTTCCAGGCGGCTTCGAGAGCGATGACGGAAGTCTATGGGGTTCAGCCTGTTCCGAGCCGCGGAGGCGGAAGCATCGCTGTGCTGGCCGACATGCAGAAGATTCTCGGGACCGACCCGCTCCTGATGGGCTTCGGTCTTGAGAGGGACACCATCCACTCCCCCAACGAGAGCTACCTGCTCAAGCAGTTCTTCGCCGGTATGGAATCCATCGCGAAGTTTTATGAGTATTATGATTGATTCGAGTAGCAGGCGGCGGAAGGTATATCCCCCGGAAGGCCTGGCCGCCCGTGGCCAGGTGAACGGGAGGGGCCCATCGCTCGCGATGGGAGGGATTTACCTTCAGGGGGATATGGCCTTCCGCCGCCGGACCAAACAGAACAGTGATTATGACGACTGATCAGATATATTCGGAGATAAAGAGGAAGGGCTCGATGCTGTGCGTCGGGCTGGACACTGATTATCAAAGGATTCCGGAATGTGTTCGGGCGGGACGGAGCGTCCCGGAAGCGGTGCTGGAGTTCAACCGCCGGATCATCGACGCCACCGCTCCCCATTGCGTGGCTTTCAAGCCGAACCTGGCCTTTTATGAATATCTCGGGACGGAAGGTCTTAGGATTCTGGAAAAGACAGTCGAGCATATCCGGCTGAACCATCCAGGGCAGTTTATCATCGCCGACGCCAAACGCGGGGACATCGGAAACACCGCGAGGATGTACGCCAAGAGTTATTTCGAGACTTTCGATTTCGACGCCGTGACCTTGTCGCCGTACATGGGGACCGACACCGTCACCCCGTTCCTTGAGTATCCGGGACGCTTCGCCATCGTCGTCGCCCTGTCTTCCAATCCCTCAGCCGCTGATTTCCAGACTGTCCAGGGTGATGGTAAACCTCTCTACAGAAGCGTCATCGAGAGAATGATGGAGATATCTTCGCCCGAGAAAATGATGTTTGTAATCGGAGCGACTAAAGCGGATAAGCTAAAGGAAATCAGGGGCTTCTGTCCCGACAATTTCTTCCTGGTGCCAGGAGTCGGGGCCCAGGGCGGAAGCGCTGAGGAGGTAATCCAGGCCGGGTCGAACGCCAAGGGCGGGCTGTTAATCAACTCGTCCAGAGGAATCATCTACGCATCCCCCGGCGAGGATTTCGCCGAGGCCGCCGCCGAAGCAGCGAGAAGAACAGCTACTCTGTAGGATCCGAATTGGACATTTTCCTGACTGAGAGCGGGACGTGATGTATCCGCTCAATCTCGAGGCGTGCTTTGAGGTTCTCGACCAGGCGCTCCATCGAGGCCTCGAAACGGGCCTTCTTAAGCTCGCACTCCCACACGATAATCACATTCCAGCCGAGAGCCTCCAACGCCCCGATCTCGGCGGCGTCCCTTTCCTTGTTCCTCCGGACCTTCTCTTTCCAGAACTCCTCGTTGGATTTCGGTGGCCTGAACTCCGGACATCCAGGATGCCCGTGCCAGAAGCAGCCGTGGATGAATATCACCGAGTTATATTTCCGCAAAACAAGGTCCGGCTTTCCCGGAAGCCGTTTGGAATGAAGCGAGTAGCGGAACCCGTGGCCATGCAGGTAGCGCCTCACCCTCATCTCGGGCCTCGTGTCCTTGCCCTTGATTCTGGACATGCAATAATGCCTCTGCGAGGGTGTCATCTTGTCCGCCATGGGTGACTATTTGAAAATCACAGGCCAGAGATCCTGGAGTCTCCGGGCGATGTTGTATGCCAGAAGCGGGGGCACGGCGTTGCCAATGACCTTATACGCCCCGGACTGGGCGACCCGGAAACGTTTGGAGTTCTCTCTGAACGAGACGAAAGGATAATCCGGCGGAAAAGTCTGGATCAGGGCGCATTCCCGGGGAGTGAGACGTCGCTCCTGAAGACCGGAGGCGAGCTCCTCGTCGATCTTTCCTCCATGCTCCTTGGATAAGCGGCGGTACTCGATGTTCCCGTGATGCTCGGAACGGATTGTGGGACCGAGGCCGTCAAGGTGAATCTCCGCCTGCCCTTGGCAGTGACGGCCCATGTATTTGGCCTTGGAATAATACTTTTGCGAGAGATCATCCGACTCATCAGGCTCTTTCAGACCCGCGAAAACGTCCCTGCAGGTCACTGGAGGCAATGTTCCGGGCGAGTCTTTAGTGTATTTGTGAGTCGGAACTGGATAGGGATCATATTCTGAAGGCACAACCTCACTTTCCAGGGCCTTAATGGCTTCCGGCCTCAACGCGGAACGCCTTATCCCAATGAATATCACCCTTTCCCTGGTCTCCGGGACGCCGTAATCACCGGCGTGTAACACCCTGGGAGGCAGCACTATGTACCCGTCCCCGTCAGCCTGGGAGAAATCCCTCTGGATTATCTCCTTGACGTTTCCAAGGTTGGTGAGCCCCTTGACGTTCTCAGCGACAAAGACTTTCGGCTTGGTGATGTCGATCACCTGTTTCATCCAGAAGTAGAGTTTGCCGCGGTTCTCCTCTGAAGGGGCCTCCTCCGGGAGCCTCGCGCCGTCATGAGACTTGTACGAGTCAAAGCCCATCCGTTTGCCCGCGATGCTGAAATCCTGGCAAGGAAAGCCTCCCGTAACAATGTCTATGTTGTCCGGGAAAACCTTCTCGCCGGAACGGTGACGCTTGACAAGATCGACTATGCTTTCAAGGTGGTAGATCGACGGGTCTTCCCCGAAGCGGGACATATACTGATTCCAGGTCAGACAGGCCTCCTCAAGAATGTCGTTGGCGAAAACTGTCGTAAACCTGTTTCGTCTCAAAATCAGCCAGTTATCATTAACCGATCGCTCAATCCAAGGGGATCCCTCCGGCACGGATTTCCGGTTGCAGATGAACTCTCCCTCGAATCCGAGATCCATTCCACCGCAACCTGAGAACAGGCTTAACAATTTCAATTGATCGGACATTTTTCAGCGAATCATTTACGGAACCTCGGGGCCTCGGCGGTGGCGGCGGGGACTCCGTCCTTGAAATAGGGCCATCCGTCCTTTGTCCAATAAACACGGTCGAGATTCATGGAGCGGCCCTTGTAATTATTTGAAGCCCAATAGGCGTGGTACGCCATCCAATCGTTGCCCTTGTCGTCCGTGACTATCCCTGAATTATGCCCGGGGCCGCAAAACACGTCACCGGAGTCCTTGGTGAGGATAACCTCGTCATATATTCCCTCATCCCCCGCGATCATGGATTTACCGCTCCGGCTGACGAAAGGCCCGAACGGGCCCTCCGAGCGCCCGACAATGATGTGGTAAGTGCTCAAAGCGCCCTCGCAGCACGTCCCCTCGGAGGCGAAGAGATAGTAATACTTCCCCCTCTTGTGGACATAGACTCCCTCCATTCGGTCTCCCGCCACTTTGACCGGCTCCGAGCCGGGCTTCAAGGACAGGCCGTCTTCGGAAAGCTCGATCACGAATATCCCCGACTTCCTTCCGGCCTCCCCGTCAGTAACATGACGCAAACTGCCCCAGTACAGGTACTTCCTGCCGTCCGCGTCCTCAAAAAAGGCCGGGTCGATGGAGTTGCCGACACCGGTGTTAGCCCTGCTGACGAGCATGCCCATATCCTCGAAAGGCCCTGTCGGGGAATCCGAGACAGCGACCCCTGACGCGCTTCTGTCATGGTCGCCCCAGACTCCCTCGGCGTAATACAGAACATACTTCCCACCGATATAATTGATGTCCGGCGCCCATAGGGTCCCGGCAGGCTCCCACGATGGCTTGGTTCCGTCAGGGAAGGCCTCTCCCACGTGTTCCCACTCAACCAGGTCACGGCTACGGTACACCGGGATCTCGCGAGTAACCCCATCCACCTTGCTTCTGGTGGAATATGCGTAATAATAGCCGTCTCTGTCCCTGTTGTCCAACAAAGACGGGTCAGGACAGTCCCATGCGATGACAGGATTGTTGTATGTCTTATTTGGCTCGCGGCATCCAGGGGGTATAATGAGCAAAATTAGGATCAACGCTCCCAACACCGCGGCGCCTTTCTCTTTTTTTGACATGGTTGTGAATATTACCAAACATAAATTACGCGAAAAAAAACGATTACGCCAAATTTTGTATCTTTGGGTTGATATGACACGAGCTCTTCTTGGTTTTTGGGGTGCCATGACTCCCCTCGCCCTCTTTTTCGCCGCCTGCTCCAACCCGGACCCTCGGGTCGGGGAAATAGATAGCCTCTGCTCCTCGGTATTCCCGGACAACGAGCCCGGGGCCGCCGTGCTGGTCATGGAAGGTGACAAGGTCATATTCGAGAAAGGTTACGGCCTTGCCGATTTGGAGACAGGCTCGAGAATCGACGGGGACACGTTTTTCAACATCGCCTCCGTCTCAAAGCAATTCACCGCAACGGCCATACTCCAGCTTGAGGAGAAAGACCTGCTGAAGCTCACGGACCCGGTGGCGATCTACTTTCCCGAATTCAAATCAGCGATATGGAAAGAGGTCAGGATCAAGGAGTTGCTCTCCCATAGTTCGGGAGTGCCTGACGGGAGGGGCTACCTCACGAGGGAGGAGAAAATCGTCGGAGACGAGGACCTCGCGACCGAGTACATGAGGGATCTCGACCACTTGAACTTCCTTCCCGGAACCGCCTATGAATACATCAACCCGACATACGTCCTGCTTGGGAAAATCGTTGAGAAAGTCTCCGGTGAGCCGTTCACCGAATATGTCCGGAGACATATCTTCGAGCCGGCCGGCATGGAGAAGACTCTCTATTTCGACCGGGACCACCAGGAGCTGATCCCCTCGATGGCCCATGGCTACGAGTACGACGACGTCTCCGGAATGCCTGAGGAAAGGACGGCCGGAGAGGCGCCGGAGGAAAAGGATTGGTACGAATATGATTTCGGCGAGGAGACTTTCTTCGCCACAAGGCCCGACGGCGGTATTTACACGTCAGTCAATGAATTCGCCAAATGGGAAAAGGCGCTCAGGGACAACACGGTAATGAGCGGGGCTCAGAAAGAGAAGGCCATGTCGCCGCGCACCCTTGTCAGCGGCAGCCCATGGAGCGACTACCAGAACCGGCCCAACACCTGGTACGGGTACGGATGGTTCATTGAGCCAGCCACCGGGACAACCCCTGAAAGGGTATATCACACCGGAGATAACGGAGGCTTCAAGATCTTAGCCGCCCGCTATCCGGAAAAAGATGTCTTGATTCTTGTTTTCGCCAACCGGGCCGACTGGGACCGCTACGCCCTCTTCCTCGCCCTCGAACAAATCGTTCTTGGATCTTGAGGCGGCCTTAACCCCTATCCGAGCTTGTCGGCGAGTTTCTCCCGCGCGTAGGCAAGAGTGACGGTGAAGGTCTTTTTGCCGGAGGAGGGAGCGTCGAACATGGCGTCATCGAAGATGTCCTCGCAGATGGAGCGTAACCCCCTGGCCCCCAACTTGTTCTTGATGGCGGTGTCAACAATCAGCTCCTTGACACCCTTCCCGATCCTGAGCGTGATACCGTCCATCTCGAAGAGCTTGGCGTACTGCTTCAAGACGGCGTTTTTCGGCTCGGTCAGAATCCGCAGCAAAGCGTCCCTGTCCAGAGGGTCCAGATACGTGATCACTGGAAGACGGCCGATTATCTCGGGAATCAACCCGTAGGCCCTCATGTCCCGCGCGTCGACATATTTCAGGAGATTGTTCTTGTCGATCCTTTGCTTCCTCGCGGCCCCGAAACCAATCACCTGGGTGTTCAGCCTTTGGGCGATCTTGCGCTCGATACCCTCGAAAGCCCCGCCGCAGATGAAGAGGATGTTCTGGGTGTTCACATGGATGAACTCCTGCTCGGGATGCTTGCGCCCGCCCTTCGGAGGGACGTTGACCACATTACCTTCCAGAAGTTTCAGCAACGCCTGCTGCACACCCTCCCCGGACACGTCACGGGTAATCGAAGGGTTGTCGCTCTTCCTCGCGATCTTGTCGATCTCGTCGATGAAGACTATCCCCCTCTCAGCTTTGGCGACATCATAGTCAGCCTCCTGAAGAAGCCTTGTAAGGATGCTCTCTACATCCTCACCCACGTAGCCCGCCTCAGTCAGGACAGTGGCGTCCACTATGGTGAACGGCACTCCCAACATCTTCGCTATCGTCTTGGCCAACAGCGTTTTACCAGTACCTGTCGGTCCCACAAGAAGGATGTTCGATTTCTCGAGCTCGACGCCGTCGTCAGGCCTGTCCACAAGATTGTGGTTGATTCGCTTGTAGTGGTTGTACACGGCCACAGAAAGCATCTTCTTAGCCCTGTCCTGACCGATCACATATTGGTCAAGGAAGGCCTTGATGTCGGCCGGCTTGTTCCTGTCCTCTATCCTGTCAGCTTGCGACGTGGCCTCGAATGGTATTATCTTGGCGTCCCTTAGGTACTCGTGGGCCATTTCCACGCAGTCGCTGCAGATAAAACCATCCAAGCCCTGCAGCATGAAAGGCACATCGCCTTCCAACCTGCCGCAGAACATGCAACGGTTCAACGGTTTGCCTTTTGAAGCCATCACTTGGCCCTCTTGGAGAGGATCTCGTCCACCATCCCGTATTCAAGAGCCTCGTTGGCGGTCATCCAATAATCCCTGTCGGCGTCGGCGAACACCTTCTCATAAGGCTGTCCCGAATGCTCGGAGATGATCTCGTAAAGTTCCTTGCGGGTCTTCTCTATCTCTTTGGCGGCGATCATGATGTCGGATGCCTGACCCTGGGCACCACCTAACGGCTGGTGGATCAGCACTTTCGAGTGAGGCAGGCAGGAACGCTTGCCTTTCGCGCCGGCGCAAAGCAGGACGGATCCCATGGAGGCCGCCATGCCGGTGCAGATGGTCGCCACGTCGGGCTCCACAAGCTGCATGGTGTCATAGATCGCGAGACCTGATGTGACCTGACCTCCGGGGGTGTTGATATACAGAGAGATATCAGCGCCGGGATCGGTGGAGGCAAGGAAAAGGAGCTGGGCCTGGATGATGTTGGCCACATCGTCGTCGATGGGTACTCCAAGGAATATGATCCTATCCATCATCAAGCGGCTGAACACGTCCATCGAAGCCACATTCAGCTTTCTCTCCTCGATGATCGTAGGGTTGATGTAGGCGTCTGTCGCCTTCCGGTAACGGTCAAGAGTCATGGAGCTCAGCCCCAAGCCCTTCACAGCGTATCTCTTGAACTCGTCCATCTTACAAAGCCTTGAATTTCTCCTCCGAGATCCTCTTGGTCTGCAGAGTCACCTTCTCCTTGACAGCGGCGATGACCTTCTCGTTCTCGACGCTTTCCTCAATGTTGCGGATCTGACGCTCGTCCTTGAGGATATTCATGGCGGCGTCGGTGATGAACTGCTCGGGGACGTTGGCCATCCCGTACATGGCGTACTGGTAGGAGGCGTAAGCCTTGGCGGCGTCAAGCATGTCCTTGTCCTCTATCTTGAGGTCAAACTTCCTCATAAGGTAACCGCGGACAAGCTGCCAGCGGAAATCCCCGAGGAAAGAGTCGAACTCCCTCTCGACATCCTCCTTGGAATATTTCTCTTTATTGCTCTCGTAGAGCCACCTCTTCAGGAATTCCTCGGGGACCTGGACACCGGCCTTGTCCACGAGATACTTGCGGAGATCCTGGGAAAGCCTGTAGTCAGACTGCTGCTTGTACTCGCTCTCGAGCCTCTCGGCGATCTTGGCGTCGAATTCCTCGGAAGACTTGACAACGTCTTTACCGAAGATCTTGTCATAAGTCTCCTGGCTCTCGGACGCGGGGACAAAAGTCTTGACATTCACGACGGTGGCCTCCCACTTCGGGTTCATGTCGGCGAGCTCCTCCTTCTTCATCTTGAGCATGGAAGCCCTGTCGGTCTCATTCGTGAAAGCCTTTGTCACGTCAACATTGAACTTGTCGTCAACCTTGGCGCCGACGAATTTCTTCCTGGCTGTCCCCTCTACTTTATTCACAGACACATAGGCTCCCTCGACGACCTTCTCGCCCTGCTTGAAGTCCACGACGACATAATCGTCCTCGCCGGCGGCCTGACCCTCCTCGAGCTGGCCGTACTGACGGAAGATGTTCTCCTTCATCTTGGCCTTGGCCGCCTCGGTGACATTGATCTTGTAATACGGGACCTTGTCCTCTTTGGACAAGTCGAAGTCGATAGCCGGGGAAAGCCCGAGGTCGAACTTGAACTCGAAATCGCTCCCGTCAACCCACTCGTTCTCCTTCTGGCTCTCGCTGGGGATGGGTTCTCCGAGAATATGAAGATCGTTGTCCTTTATGAACTTGTCCAATTCCTCCGACACTATCGAGTTGATGGTCTCGTAAAGAGCCTGGTCTCCATAGATTTTCTTCACAAGCTGAGGGGGGACCATGCCTTTGCGGAATCCTTTGAAATCGGCGTTCCTTCTGTAGGCGGCGAGTCTCTTCTTCTCGCGCTCGGTGTAATCCTCTCCCTTGAGATTGATTGTGACTTCAATGTTCAGGTCATCTACCTGATTCTTAATAACTTCCATAATACTATTATTACTATTTACTTATTTTCCCCTGTGGGTAAACCACTCTCTCATGGTATATCTGGGAGAGGTAATTCTTCAAAACTTCCTTGACAGTGTTGAGCTGCTTGATTGATATGTCGGCGTCGTCTAGCTGCCCTATCTTCACCTTCCCGGCGACTATATTCTCCACGAACTCGGAGAAAACCTCGGGGGAATTGTCCCTGAGCGTCCTCGAAGCCGCCTCCACGCTGTCACACAACATCAGTATAACCTGCTCCTTCGAGCGAGGCTTCTCGCCTCTGTAGAAGAAGCAGTCGGCATCGGCCGGGTCTCCGCCCTCGTTAAGGTATTTCGTGTAGAAATAGCCCGTGTTGGACGTGCCGTGGTGAGTCTTTATGAAATCTGAGACAAGGTCAGGGAGTTTGTGTTCCTTGGCGAGGAGCATCCCGTCCGGCACGTGTTTGATGATGTCCACCGCGCTCTCCTTGGCGGAAAGACCGTCGTGATAATGGACACCCGAATTGGAGAGGCTCTCGTTCTCGATGAAGCAAGAAGGGTTCATCATCTTGCCGATGTCATGGTAGAGGGCGCCGGCGCGGACAAGGAGCGAATTCGCGTCGATCGCACGGGCCGCGGCGTCAGCCATATTCATGACCTGCAGCGAGTGCTGGAAGGTCCCTGGAGCCTTTTGCTCCAGATCCCTCAACAGAGGGTTGTTGGTGTCGCACAGCTCGAGAAGACGTGAATTGGACACCAGGCCGAACATCTTCTCGAAGAGATAAATCAGCGGGTATCCGGCCACATTCAGGATCGAGCCGACAAACATGAACAACACAGCCTGATAAGGGTTGTCGCTGACCATCCCGATAAATCGGAAGCCGAAATATGTGACAAGGAGGATCACGAAAACTATTCCGGCGGTGACAAACTGACGCCATCCCTGATTGAAATACTTGAACGCAAAGACAGCCACCACGCTGGCGACCGTGAACATCACGAACAACACGACCCCATTGGAAGGGAATACCAGCAAAGGCAAGAATGACGCCACGCACACCGGCAGGTTCATCTTGTTCTTGAAAAAAGCCTCCAGATACAGGGCCGTGAGCGTGAACGGCACCATGTACAAGAACTTCGGGGCGTGCTTGTTGACGAGCATGGTCGTCAGAACCGCGATCAGGAACACAAGGGTCATATACCAGAACCGCCTGGTGTCATTGAATATCCTCTTGTTCAGGAAATATATGACCAGGAAGAAAAGAACCGTGATGACCAGCGCGAGCAAAGCGTTACCCAACCAGAAAAGGATCTTGGGGCCGCCATAACCCATGTTGTTCTCGTATTCGATTTTGTAAGAGTCAAGCATCTGGGCTATCTCCGCGGTGACTATCTCACCCTCCGAGACAATGAGCTGCCCGGCGCTCACGAAGCCCTGGGTAGTGGATATCCTTGAGGATGACTCAGAGTTCACCAGGTCTGTCGTCCTGGGGTCGTACTCGAGGTTAGCGTTAATCAAATCATACACCCCGAAAACCCTCAGCAACGAGTCAACATTGGATTTCTGATGTTTGGCTGACACGTCTGAGAGAAGTCTCGCCTTGGCGTCTGTCTCCTTGTACACCTCAGACGCCGGCCTTTTGGTGGCTCTCTTGTCCTTCTGGATGTACATCACGGCGGAGGAAGGGTCCTCGCCTTTCTCCAATTTAACGCCTTCATCGGAGACCACCCCCCTGGAATACACATTCTCCAAAGCGGAGATTATCTGCGGGCGAAGTGAGGAATATCCCCCCAGATCGAGGTCGCCGGCCGCCTTCAGGCTATTGTCCACGACATCCTGGCGGAACCTGTAATAAGGCACCACAGCGGATTTGTTCTTGCTTCTCTCCTCCCTGAGCTGCTCTTCCGTCTTCAGGATAGGGAAATCGAACTGGGACAGCAGGGTCTCGTGAGTCCATGGAGAGCCTTTCTTGTAATCGTAAACAAACTTGGCGCTCCTTGGGAACACAAGAGTCATGATCACGAAGATCATGACCAGTGGGACAACCACCCTGTAGTTTATTCTCGCTTCCGGTTTATTCATAACGTTCCTACTTGAAAGGACTGCCGGCCTCTTTGGCGATGAATCCATAAGTAAGCTTATCGGTCAGTCTCGGGAAAAGGTTATGGGCCAGGACTGTGGCCTTCCCCAGGCCAGTGAGCACCACCTGTGACTTCCTCTTCTGTAGACCTTTGGCCAGATGAAGCGCACAATCCTCGGCGCTCATCAGTTTCTCCTCCTTCAAGGGTGTCTCACCCTGAGGGGTGCCGTCAGCGGTCAGGGCGGCCTTGCGGACATTCGACTCGGTGTAGCCCGGAGCGAAAACAAGGACATTCAGCCCGTCCTTCAGATGCTCGATACGGATGGTGTCAAGAAAGCCCCGGACAGCGTATTTGGAGGCGGAATAACCGGTTCTGGCCGGGAGGGCGGAGAATCCGGCGATGGATATCACCCCGACGACCTGGCCCTTAGACTCAAGGAGATAAGGCAAGGCGTGCTTTGTGCACTGGACCGTCCCCCAGAAATTCACGTCCATCAGGGAACGGATAACCCCAAGGTCAAGATCCTTGAACATCGCCCTCATGGAGATCCCGGCGTTATTGACGAGAATGTCGATCCGGCCGAACCTCTTGACTGTCTGTTCAATAAGATTCTTACACTCCTCGTCGCCGGTCACGTCCGTCTTCACGCAGAGCACCCTCTCGGGATCCGGGGAGACCGACGGGGCAAGCTCAAGAAGCCTGTCGTATGACCTGGCGGCCATCACGACCTTAGCCCCGCGGGAGGCCAGCAAGCGCGCTGAAGCCAACCCGATCCCCGAGCTGGCTCCTGTCACTATGACGACCTTATCCTGAAAGTAGTCCATCCTATTTCACTGTCATGGCGGCGATGTCGTCGCCGTCATACAGTCCGGCGTCGAGTTTCGCCTTGATCTCCTTGAACACCTTCAGGGTGTATTCCACATCCTCCATGGTGTGGGCGGCGGTGGAGACAATCCTGAATATTATCATTCCCTTCGGGATCACGGGATATATCACCATCGAGCAGAATATCCTGTAGTTCTCCCTGAGATCCTTGGCCATCTTTGTGGCCTGGGCGATACCTCCCTTGATGTGCACGGGAGTGACGCAAGCCTGGGCCTCGCCGATGTCGAATCCCTCGTCCTTGAAGCCTTGCTGGATGGCTCTGGTGATCTTCCAGCATTTGGCTCGCAGCTCGTCACCCTCCGGAGAGTCAATTATCTCCATCCTCTTGATGTTTCCGAGGACAAGCGGCATCGGGAGGGACTTCGCGTACATCTGGGAGCGCATGTTGGCCCTGAGGAAGTTGATGACAGAGTGAGGACCGGCGACAAATCCGCCGATCGAGGCCATGCTCTTGGCGAAAGCGCCGATGTAAAGGTCGATCCCGTCCATAACCCCGAAATGCTCCGAGGTTCCCCTTCCGTGCTCGCCGAGCAGGCCGAAACCGTGGGCGTCGTCGATGAGGATCCTGAAATTATATTTCTTCTTGAGAGCCACAATCTCGTCGAGTTTACCAAGAGCGCCGGTCATGCCATAGACACCCTCGGTGATCAGCAGGACACCTCCGCCATTCTCGTCGGCCTCCTTACAGGCGCGGGCAAGAACCTTCTCACAATCAACCATATTGTTGTGGCGGTACTTGTATTTGCTCCCGATGTGGAGCCTGATGCCATCCAGAAGGCATGCGTGGCACTCGGCGTCGTACACGATCACATCGTGACGGGCGGTCAGGGCGTCAATGGTGGAGACTATACCCTGATAGCCGAAGTTGTACAGGAAAGCGTCCTCCTTCTTCTCGAAGTCGGC